>CAZBQK010000012.1:0-46588 GCA_964493975.1 uncultured Dehalococcoidales bacterium
TCCCCTCTCCCCACGGGAGAGGGCGAGGGTGAGGGGCGTTCCACTCTGGAGGCCCTAGGTGGCTTCCCAAGGTTGGATAGGAACGGTCGCCCCTCACCCTAACCCTCTCCCGTGGGAGAGGGGATGACTTGTCGCCTGTTTGGATCGCCAATCGCGAGACAGAAAGGTCCGAAAGGGAACGTATTAGTAACTACCCCGCGACGATTGCGTCGATCTCGGCTACATCGGCCGCGGTGAGCGTCCAGTCGCCGGCTGCCGCGTTTTCGTCGACCTGCTCGGTCCTCGTTGCCCCGGCGATAACCGAGCAGACGGTTGGTTGAGCTAAAAGCCAGGCGATTGCGAGCTGAACGGCGGTGTGGCCTCGCTCCGTGGCGAACTTGGACAGCCGCTCGACTTTGGCCAAGTTTTCCGGGGTTAGCTGCTTTTGAAACCCGGGATTGTCGTATCCCCGAACGCCCGGCTGGATCGCCTCACCCAATCTGTATTTGCCGGTCAGGATTCCACCGGCCAGCGGGGAATAGGGAACAATGCCAATTCCATATTGTTTGCAGAAAGGAATCAGGTCGGCCTCGATTTTCCGGTTCAGCAAGTTATATTCTGACTGGGAGACGACGAACGGGGCGTAACCCCGTCGGTCCGCGGCCCACAGCGCCGAGCACGCGCGCCAGGCCGAGTAATTGGACATTGCGACGTAGCGCGCCTTGCCGTCGCGGACGATGTCGTCAAGCGCGCGCATCGTTTCGTCAAGTGGCGTCGCCCGGTCGTCGGCGTGGATGTAGAAGAGATCGATATAGTCGGTGCCGAGCCGCCTCAGGCTACCATCGATACCGTCCAGGATGTGGACCCGCGAGGCTCCCTTTTCGTTGGTGCCCTCGCCCATTTTCATTCCGACTTTGGTGGCGAGGAATACCGACGACCGTCGATCCGAGATAGCCTTCCCGACGTACTCTTCCGACAAGCCGTTTCCGCCGTAAATGTCGGCAGTGTCGACGTGGTTGATGCCCTTGTCGAGCGCACGATGAATGACCTCGGCGGTCTTCGCGGCATCACACCGTCGTCCGAAGTTATTACCACCGAGCCCAACGGCGGAAACGCGAGCACCGGATGATCCTAGTTGGCGATACTGCAACGGTTCACTCCTCCCAAGGTTCCTGAGGGGACGTCCAAACGATTGGAACGCTGCTGGCCATTATAGACGTTATAGACGATTCAATGGGTCAGCCGCGACCGGACCGAAGGATCGTCCAGGCTAAGTACACCCCAACAATCGCCGCGAAGCCGAACCCGACGGCGAACGCTGCCCCGGCCCAGGCCTCCCACCCAGCCGGGCGATACACCGCGGCGAGAATGGCCAGACCGTTGACGAACGCCGCGACGATAATTCCGAGAATGATGCGGTTTGCGAGGCGCTCAAAGCGGCGGACAAGTGGCTCGAAGCCTTCTGGCCGCATTCCGACTTCGAGACCGCCCCGCTCCAATTCCCGAACGATGCGGCGAATGTGCTCCGGAAGCTCGATCCCCAGCCGAGCGGTGTCGATGCTGGCGAGAGCGATACGTCGGGTCATCTGACGAGGCGAGTACTGCCGGGTGATTAATCGCCGGGCAAAGGGCGCCAGCGCGTCGGGTAGGCGGAAGGTCGGATCGATCTGACGGCCCAAACCCTCGTTCATCGCAATCGTCTTCAGCAACAACGCGAGCGTCGGCGGTAGCTGAAGGCGATGGCGCCGGGTGACGCCGAGTCCATCCTCGATCGCCGTTGTCACGACCACGTCGCCAAGCGCCTTCCCGTAATAGCGTCCCATGAGCAGACTGACGTCTCGACGCAATTCGTCTCGGTCGACCCGTCGGCGCGCCACACCCAGATCGAGGAGTGAATCGACGACTCGCTCCGGATCCTGGCTGGCGACCGCGAATAACGTCTCGACCAGCTGATCTCGCGTTCCGCGGTCGAGCCGTCCCACCATCCCAAAGTCCATGATCCCGATTCGGCCATCCGGCTCGATCACAAAGTTGCCGGGATGGGGGTCGGCGTGGAAGAAACCGTCTTCGAAGGTCATTTTGAAGATGATCTTGACCGCTCGGGAGGCCAGGGCACGTCGTCCGAGGTCGATCTGCGCCAGAGCGTCGTCGTCGGTGATCTTGACGCCGCGCAGACGCTCAAGGGTCAGAACCCGCGATGAGGTCGCGTCCCAGTACACTCGAGGGACGTGGACGGTGCGATCTCCGGCGAAATTCGTCGCGAAGCGCTCGGCGTTGCGTCCCTCGGCGACGTAGTCGAGCTCCTGGCGCAGGGTTTGGGCGAACTCCTCGGCTAAACCGACGACGTCGTACTGGTCGGCAAGCTCCCAACGTCGGCTGGCCGTCGCCGACAGATTTTGAAGGATCTCCAGGTCCTCTTCGACCTGGCGTTCGACGTCGGGCCGGCGCACCTTGACCACGACCTCGGTGCCATCGCGTAGCGTGGCGGCGTGAACCTGCCCAATCGATGCCGCGGCCAGCGGTGTCGGGTCAAACGAGGCGAAGACGTCGCCGAGAGGACGACCCAGCTCGGCGACGATGATGTCGACGATGACGTCGGTGGGAATCGGCCTCGCCTGGTCCTGAAGTTTGGCTAGCTCGATCTGATAGGCGGTCGGCAGTAGATCGACACGGGTCGACAGAATCTGGCCAAGCTTGATGAACGTCGTGCCAAGCTCTTCGAGAGCAATGCGCAGCCGGACCGGACGAGAGTATTTTTCTCCCCGCTCGCCGTTTCCAAAGATGCCAACGCGAAATGGCGCGAATCGGTCAAGCCCAGCAATTCCGACGAGGAATCCCAGGCCATGACGAAGGAGAACGTCGGCGATTTCGCGATAACGTCTGAAGCGAGAACTTTTCGACGGAATGGCCACCTAGGAATCACGAGTCAAGGATCGGGCAGCAATCCAGGCAGTTGACACACATTTGACCTCAGCCGACGACCTGACTCTACCGCAGGCGCGCTGAAAGCACAAAAGTGCTTCGTGCTTGATTCGGGGAAAAACCGAAAGCTACGGCGCGACCCCGGTCGGCACGTCCTGTTTCGGGAAGTTGGTTCGGGCGTCGACGCCGTGGGTCCAGACGTTGGAGTAGGTGGTGGCGCCGACGACGTCGACCCGGAAGTAGACCCGGCTGTTCGGGTCGCGAGCGGGGCTGACGTCGACGTCGTTGAATTGCCAGGTTGGGTAGGTCACGCCGTTCGTCGTTTGAAGCACTCGGTCGCCGGTCGCGACCAGCTCCATCGGACCGCTGTTGACCGAACGGAACAGGCGGACGGTCGAGGAGAAGGTCGTGGGCGCCGACTGCAGCGTGCCGTGACCGAAAAGCTCGACCCCGACGTTCGCGACCGTGGCCTGGGCGACCGGGGCGTTGCCGTGGGGCCAAACGATCTCAATCTTCGCGTCGACCGCGGTCGGCGCGTTCGGGAGCACGCCAGTGGGGACGTCTTGCCGGGGGAAGAAGGTCCGGGCATCCGCGCCGTGAGCCCAGATCGTCGCGTTCGTTGCCTGTCCGTCGACCGTCGTCCAGAAGTAGTAGCGGTGGTTTGGATCCCGGGCGGCCGATACGTCGACGTCGTTGAAGTCCCAGAGCGGATAGTGAAGGTTGCCCGCCGTCGCGATTCGCTTCGTTCCAGTCGCGACCGGTTGGGCCACGCCATTATCGAGCGCCTGCCAGAGATGCAGGGTGTTGCCAAGGTTCGGATTCACCGATATGGTCGTGGCGTTGTCAAAAAGGGCCGCGGTCAGGTTGGCCTGGGTCGCCTTGGTGACGGGAAGGTTTCCGTGCGGCCAGAGGATTTCCAGACGCGCATCGACCGGATTCGCGGTGTGAACCACGTTTCCGCCAACGACTACGGTCGATGCCAGGGGCCGGGCCGGAAAGTCAGCACCGCCAACCAAATTGCCCGTCTGGTCCCGCGTTCGAATCCGGAACTCGTAACTGTGACTGCCGTGCAGCTGGTTGCCACCGTCGCCAAAGGTTGCGGTCGTCGCGGTGGTGCCGTTTAGCCAGTCGTGCCATACGCCGTCCGTGGCGTCCCGATACTGGACATCGTAGCTTACACCGCCGGCCGACGAGTTCGTCGCGTGCCAGGACAGGTGGATCGGGGCCAGCGAGTCGAGCGGCAGCGGATCGAAAAGGGTCGGCGGGACCGTTCCGTCGTTTTCGACCAGGATGACCGGACTACCGCCAATGATGTAGTCATTCGGGTCGCAACCATGTGGCGTGAAGCAGTCGAAGTTGTTGTTATTGGTCGCCGCGGGCAAAGTCACCGTTTCGACCCCGTTCGACGCGGTGACCTGTCCGACCGAGCTACCGAGCTTATCGTAAATTGTCGCACTGGCGGAGCTCGTCGGGATGCCGACGGTCGCCGGAGCGCCGGGATCGTCGTTCCAGGCGACGGTCACCCTGCCACCAGTCGTGCCGTACAACGTGACAACCTCGATACCCTTGTGATTACCGTACAAAGAGCCTCGATCGATCGTGAGGTGGCTCGAGGCCTGGACCCCGGAGAAAAGACCGATCGCCGCGCGGTACGCCGTGAATCCGGGGCGCGGGGCACCGGCATTGGCGATAAGGCCGAAGTATTCGGCGGGAAGACTGGTCCGGGGGTCGACCGCGCCGGCCCCGTCATCGTAGAGCTGGAAGACCGAGAAGCGGGAAACTCCGGCCGCTAGTCCATCGGCGGTGGACTCGATCAGATACGACGCCTGTTCATCCTGAGTTGCTCGACCCGGCGCGCTTTGGCCACTCCCGTAGTTCCACACTGGCACGCCGAGCTCGTTGATCCAGATTGGCGGATTAAGTCCATAGTGCTGAAGCAGCGGACGGAATCCCGCGAAACTAGGCTGACCCATGTAGCCGAGCGGCAGCTCATACGCGCGCATAACCCGATCGTAGCTGTGAAAGGCCATGACGTCGAAGTAGCCATGATTCGCGGCCGCGGACGGGTCATTTCCGACCTGGGTCAGAAACTGAGGAAAGAAATCCTGGTTGTTGTAGGGGAACGACAAGCCGCCAAGCAGTACCGTGGCGTTTGGATCCGCTGCTTTCGCCGCGACGTAGCCGGCTTTCACGAGCTGATAATAGGCCGCGGGTCCGTAGGTCCAGTAAACGCCTTTTCCCTGTCCGTCGAGCAGGTCCGGTTCGTTCCACATCTCCCAGGCCTGAACTTGACCGTGGTAATGCGAGACGGTTTGACTGACGAAGCTCGACCACGCGTCCAGGTCGACCGAGCCGTTCGCGGTTGCCCAGTTTGGAGCTCCAACCAGAATCGCCTGGACCGCGAGCCCGTGCGCCAGGTCGGCGCTAACCGTCGCGTCGGCCATCGAAAAGTCGATAGCACCGGCCCGGCTCGATTGCATCGAGCTCCAGTACATTGGGAATCGATCCCAGCCGGCGCCGCTTGCGATTGCCTGGCCAAACCGGGCACTTGGCGCGACCGTGCCGGGTGAGCTGATGAAATCGAGCCCAAAGCGGCTATCGCCACTCGAGGTGGCGACCGCGTGGGGAGCCTCACCGGGACTGGCGAAAACGATGGCGACCAGAACCGAAATGAGGAGGACAGCCTTCCAACGACGCATACTCGGAGTGTAAGTGGTGGCAGCCGGCGAAACTACCGCCCAGTTGGGCTAGGACCATGGTTTTTATCAGATTCCAACGCGCCGCCTTTGCTACAATTTCTCTCGACGGCGGGCAGGACGCCCACCGCTGGAGGAGTAGGTTGAGCCGTCCAATCGTCGCTCTCACCCGCTGCCGATTCGACCGCACCGATGCGGAGGTCTTCGCCTCCGTTCGCGACACGGTCGCGCTAGCAGGTGGAATTCCAGAGAAGGTGGCTCGGGCGCGGAAAATCCTGATCAAGCCGAATTACGTTGGCGCCAATTCGAAGCCGACTGACGACGAGATTAGACGCCACGACGGACGATTCGTTAGCTGCGCCGAACCCACCGTGACCCGAGCGGTGGTCGCGATGGTTCGTGAAGCGAATCCGCATGCCGAGATTATCGTGGCGGAAGGGGTCGATTATCCCGTCGGGCGGACGGCGGAAGACGTATTTCGGGTGATGGACGCGCTACGCCTCGTCGAGGAATTCGGCGTGCGTCTCGTCAATGCAAACGAGGGTGAGATTGTACAGGCGACTGTTCCGGGTGGCGGCCTGATTCACCGCTCGGTCTACCTGAATCGGGACGTGGCCGGCGTCGACGCCGTGGTCTCCGTCGCCAAGCTGAAGGCCCACGGGACGGCCGGCGTGACGATGAGCGTCAAGAATATGTTTGGCATTCTGCCATTCCCCCGCTACGGCTCGACCTTCCGAAACTTCATGCACACGAACTATTTCCGCTTGATGCGGATCATCGTAGACATCGCCACCACTTTGCCACCGGACCTCGCCGTGGTCGACGGTCTTGTCGGGTCGAACTTCGGCATGGATCACGAGCCGGTTGAGACGAATGTGTTGCTTGCCGGCCACGACCCAGTCGCCACTGACGCGGTGGGCGCGGCAGTGATGGGTTTTGATCCGCATGCCGAGTTTCCGATCGAGCCGTTCGTGGTATCGGAGAATCACCTTCGATTAGCGGCCCGAGCGGGACTTGGGGTGCTCGACTTGTCCGGTACCGACGTTCGGGGCGCGCGAATCGACGAGGTAGCCCAGCGCTTCAAGATTCAAACCGAGATGCACGTCACGACGGAGCAGGCCGTCGCCGCTCGCGAAACAGCCATCGCTCAGGCCGAGATCTACCGCGCGCGACGGGACGAGCTACTCCGAAAGTACGCGGGACAGTACATTTACCTCCGGAACGGCGAGGTCGAATGGTCGAGTGCCACCCTGGCCGAGGCTGCCGATCGAGCGATCGAGCAGCTACCGGCCGGCGAGTACGGCCTGGCGATTCAGGTGCTGCCACGGGACGAGGAGATCGAGCGGGTCGAGGCGTATGCGAGGTGAGGGCGGTCTTCTCCCCTCTCCCCACGGGAGAGGGCGAGGGTGAGGGGCGTTCCATTCTGGAAGCCCCCGGATCTTATCAACCGCTGCGAAGGGGAGGATCGCCCCTCACCCTGACCCTCTCCCGTGGGGAGAGGGAGAAGAACGACCCTCACCCAACCCTCTCCCAAGGGGAGAGGGGGTAGACTGAACCCGCTGGTCAGCGACCTTCGGCGTCGCCTTTAGCGAAAATCTCCGTGAGTACCTCGACCAGCCGCTGGTTGGTTACCCATTGCGTCGCGCCGGCGGCTAGCGCTATCGCCCGTGCGGTCAGGTCCTTGTGAGGGCCAAACGCGATGATTTCGGGGACATTTGCCATTTTGGCTTCGCGAATGATCTTGCTCGGATCCAGGCCCCGGGCGCTCAGGTCGACCAGGACCAGCGTCGGCTGAGCTTGCGCTAACGCGTCGGCAAATCCGCGCGCATCGCCAACGGTCAACAGGCTTACCCCGGAGCGGCGCGCAAGGTCCTGGAGGCGCGAGGCGAAAAAAAGATCCGGAACGGCGGCCAGAACGGTCACGAGAGCTCCGAGCCCGATGCTTGCTCCCCAACCGGTTTCCCTAACGTCGATTGCGCGGAGTCACTCCGGGCTTTGACGCCGTACCGCTTCGTGACCGGCCAGACGAGGCGACCCTGACGAGCAGCGATCGCGGCGGCGATAGCGTCGGCATGCCAGCGCGAGGCTATCGGTTCAGGAAGCGAGTCGGGATGGCACCAGCGGTGCTGGAGAGCCTCGGTCGTCGGAATGAGCTCGCCGCCGACGACCCGGCAGAGATAAGCGTTCGAAACGACTCCGGCGCGCCATCCGGCCCCGAGCGTTTGGGTTGTACGGGACCAGCTGCCAATTCCAACAAGTCGCAGCACCTCGACGTCGAGACCGGTCTCCTCTTTGGTTTCTCGGATGACAGCCTCGTCCGGGGATTCCTGCTCGCCTAAGACGCCACCAGGCAGGTTCCAGCCTCGACCGTCGGCACGCTCGCTGAGCAAGACGCGGCCGCCACGATCGACGATAACCGCGACCGCGCCGGGTAGGGCAGTGCTCAGCTTCGTCTGGGCCAGGATCTGAATCCACGGATGGGAATTCGATGCGGTTGTTTCGCCTACGGCGACATCGTGGACGTCAAACCCGGCTCGCTCGAGGAAAAGCTCGATTTCGTCACGTCGGAAATAGGTGAATCGGCGAAGGGTGTCCGGCCCATAGGTCCCGTCGACGGTCTCTTCGCCATCTCCTGCCTTCACACTAAGCCACAGGTAGCCGTGACCGAGAAGACGGTTGAAGGAGGTCAAGACTCCCGGCACGTCCGTGCGCCGGAGATGCAAAAGAGAGGCGCAACACCAGATACCGTCAAAGAAGCCGTCCGGAAAGGTGAGCGACCGAAGGTCTGCCTGGCGAAAATCGACTCCAGGCACTCGTCTTCGCGCTTCGGCGAGCATGCCGGCCGAACCGTCGACTCCGATGGTTTGGAATCCCCGCTCGTTGAACCATTTACTGTCTCGGCCCGGTCCGCAGCCGGCGTCGAGAATCCGAAAAAGCTCGACCGGTGCGTTGCCGACGACGGCACGGGCAAAAGAGTCACGTTCGGCGTCCAAAGGCGCCGCGAAATTTCGCTCGGCGAACTGGACGGCAATTCTATCGTAGGTCTGGATAGTCTCGTCGACGCTGCCGTCGATCATCGAAATCGCCTTGATGACAGATCAAGACGACACATCGGTGACCGCCGGTAGACCGTTTAGGATCCGTTCGCGGAAGAAGTAGCAGATGATGTGGCCGACCTGCATGTGGACGTCTTCGACGACGCCGTAATGGTTGCTGTCGACGACGATGCCAAGGTCAGCGATCGGCGCAAGCGCTCCCCCACCAAATCCGGTGAGGCTGATTGTCGTCACTCCGACCTCCCGCGCAAAGCGGACCGCCCGGATCACGTTCGGTGAATTGCCACTCGCCGAAATCGCGACGACGACGTCATCCGGCCGCACGAGCGTTCTCAGTTGCCCGAGAAACACATCTTCGTAACCGACATCATTGGCCCAGGCAGAAAATAGGGCCAAGTTGTCCGTCAAGGAGATGGCTCGAACCGGCCGGGCCGGGGCGTCGCCCCGGTGGCCGAGGGCGCCCTTCGTCAAATCGGTCGCGATGTGGGATGCGCTTGCCGCGCTTCCGCCGTTGCCAATAAGAAAGATTTGACGATCGTTTTGATAAGCTCGCCACAAGACGTCGACGATCGCGGAGACCCGTTCGAGATCCAGGTCGGCGAGGGCAGCCGTCAAGTCGCGGACGTAAGACCGAGCGAAAATAGTCACGTCGTCGACGATCGATTCCATGAACTAAGGTCCTTTCTCCCAGCCCCATTCCGAGCCATCGACTTGAGCAGGAAGCATTCCCCTTTTGGTCGAATGGCCGGGCGCACTATACGGACGCCCAGCGTAGGCTACCGAATGGGATCGGAGGTCCCGCGAGCCTGTCGCTCTTCCCGGAGCGCCCGCACTTGCGACCGAAGATCCCCGACCTGCTGTGAGATAAAGAAAATGTAGCCGGCCAGGACAACCCAAATCACTAGATATGCCGCGAAAAGATACACGAGGCTCGATCCACCTGCCATGGTGTCCTCACTATTCGTCAAAATCACGCAGGCGGTCGATTTCAGTCCGTAGGACCTCGACCTGCACCCGCTGCCGAAGAAGGAACGCGTACAAGAGAGTAAATGCGACGAGACTGACCATCAATGCGGTGAGCATCTGCGGTGGTAGTCCGCCACTACCTTCGAGTGAAACGACCGGACCGGGATGAAGCGTCCG
Organism: uncultured Dehalococcoidales bacterium; assembly: GCA_964493975.1. Taxonomy (GTDB): domain Bacteria; phylum Chloroflexota; class UBA6077; order FW602-bin22; family CADDYW01; genus CAZBQK01. The sequence continues at coordinate 9,797 of CAZBQK010000012.1, forward strand.
CCACCAGGTGATCGACATCTGGACGATTGGCACGTCGGCGAAGCCAATGATTCCAAGCACGGCGCCGTAACGGGCGCCTCGAATGGGGTCGGTGCTATAGGCCCGGAGCATCAGGTAGACGACGTAGACCGACCAGAGAATCAGCGTCGTCGTCATCCGAGCGTCCCAGGCCCACCAGGCGCCCCAGATCGTTCGTCCCCAGATCGATCCGGTGATGAGAACCAGCGTCGTAAACATCACCCCGATTTCGGCAGAGCATCGGGCGACCGTGTCCCATAGCTCGCTGCGCCGCCAGAGGTACATGATGCTTCCGAGGAAGACGACAAAGAACGCGAGGTAGGCGAGCCACGCGATGGGAACGTGGAAATAGAAGATGCGTTGCACATCTCCCTGAACCGCCTCCGTGGGAGCGTACACGAATGCCAGGTACAGCGCCGCGACAAAACTGACGAACGTGGCGGCCGCCAGGACGACGTCATACCAGGGCATCCCGTCCCGTTCAACCCGGGTCGCGCTACTTGGACGGGAGATCGAAGTCGAACTCATTTTATTTACTCCTCGACGACGACGTCGAACACGACAAAGCAGACGATGACGAAAATGACGTCGAAAGCAGCTAATAGCGCCAGCCAGCGAAAATGGTCGCCCGCCGCGCCACCGTTGAACAGCTGTGAGGTCGCCTCAACGGCCGCGATGACGATTGGAATGCAAATCGGAAAAACGAGAAGCGGTAGCATAACGTCGCGCGCTCGGGTATTAACTGCCATCGCGGAGAACAGAGTGCCGACCGCGGCGAAGCCGAACGTTCCGAGGACTGCGATCGCGGCCACGTCGATCGAGACGACCCCGAAATTGAAGAAGGCCGTGAAAACTGGAAGGCAGATTGCCTCGACGATTGTCATAAAGAGGAAGTTCCCAAGCAGCTTAGCGAGGTAGATCGCTCCGCGGTCGATGGGCGCCAGGAGCAGGCCGTCGAGCGCACCTCGATCCTTTTCGACCACGAAGGAACGACCTAGTCCAAGAACGCCGGCGAAAGTAAATGCGACCCAGAGGACGCCCGGGGCGACGGCACCAACGTTGTCAATACGCAGATCGAAGGCGAAATTGAAGACCAGTAAGACAAGAAGAGCGAACACCACCATCCCGCCGAGAATCTCCCGCGCCCGCAGCTCGGCGACGAGATCCTTCCAGAGAATCGCTCCCACCTGGACCGGAAAGGACGTCATCACGCCCCCCGCTCGCCGCGAATCACCGCTTCAAGGTCGGAAATCGACGTTCCGGACGACGGAACGTCGAGGGCGATCCGCCCGCGGACGATGACCATGATCCGATCGACAAGCTCTATCGTCCGTCCCAGATTGTGGCTGGTAAGCAGCACGGTCCGGCGACGACCATCGGCGTCTAGAAGCAAATGCTGCAACACCTCCGCTCCGGCGACGTCGAGCCCGGTGTCGGGCTCGTCCAACAACAGGATCTGGGGATCGTGAAGAATTGCCCGCGCCAGGGCGGTCCGTTGCTGCAATCCGCGAGAAAGAGTTCGGACTCGATCGTTCGCCCGATGCTGCATGTCTAAGGGCCCAAGGACCTGCTCGATTCGGGCCGCCAGATCGGACACGCCGTACAGTTTGCCAAAGAATTGCAGGTTTTCGCGAACGGTCAGATCGTCGTACAGGAAGGTCTGATGGGCGACGAATCCAATGTGGCGCCGAATCGCGACCGCTTGTTCCGGCAGCTTGAGGCCGCCGACAACAACTGAGCCCGAGCTTGGGCGGGCCAGCGTTGCGATCGTACGCAAGAGCGTGGTCTTCCCGGCGCCGTTTGGCCCAAGGACGGCGATTCGCTGGTCCCAGGGAATCTGAAGGCTTACATCGGCGAGAACCCGACTGGATCCGTACCGACGATTGAGTCCGTTAACCTCGACCGCCCAGCCAGCCGCGAGGGTCGATTCAGCTGCGGGACCGGTGGACGGCCGTGAATGGTCCGCTATCGTTCCGGTCGCTTGACCCTGTATCGCAGCCAGCCGGAGGTTCAGGCTCGGGACGAGTAGGCTCACCCGTCCGAGCCCGCGTTTGAGGTCGACTGGGCTCCTCCGGTCGCCAGTGTTAGCAAGGACTGCTTCTGTTGGGACCTCTCACTTTCATAGCGATGCTGATCGATGCGACCGTCGGCGTGCTGAGCGTCAAGGCGCGCGATCGATCGTAGAATTTCCTGCCGTGGATCGATCGCATTGTCTCTTGACGATCGAAAGGGTCGAAGTCCCAGGACCAACGCGGCGACGATCGCGATGGCGACGATAGCCAATCCGACAGCCTGAACGATGTTCGGATCCAGGCGACCCACCGTTGAGACCGGGAATCCAAGGGCGTCGAGGGTCACGTTCACGTTCGCGGGGACCTGGTCGGCGCTGAGGACGAGGTAGGGGCGGCCCTGGAGATCGAGCGTCCCGGCGGCCGCGAGGCGATCCGAACGATACTCCAGGCCGGCGTTCGGGGCGAGCACGCGCAGCTTCGCGGCTGGATAGGGGAGCGCCTTTTGAATCTCCATTCCCCCATCCGCGTAGGCGATCTGGTAGGTATAGGCGATCTGGTGGATACCCGGCTGAATTGGTTTCGTATCGACAAAGCCACCGGCAACCGGCAACAGACTCGCCGGGTCGAGCCCGGCCAATGGTTGGAATTCGCTCGCGCCCCGCGGTAAGTACAGCCTCAAGGTCCGCGGAAGTACGCCAGGCGAGTCCGAGCCCGGATCGCCTCGGTAATCGCCAACGTACGATCGGTCGCTAACATTGTTGAGGTTGATCGTTTCCAACACGACGACCTGTTGGGCCTGGTCGTCGATCGACTGGATCACCCAGTTCGCACTGTCGATCCGTAAGACATCCTCGGACGTCGTCGGTTCAAAGACCTTCACCGAGATTGGCCCGCTTGAATCCGAGCCCACGGCTGGTACCGGAACGTCGTACGTCGCACCACCGTAGTCAACTCGGAGGTGATATTTGAACCCTGGATCGACTGGAACGTCGGAGAAGGCAAACGTTCCATCAGCAGCTGCTTGAGTGGTGCGGTCGACCACCGATGGTGTCGCCGAGCCGCCCTCGTGGAGCTGAACCACTAACCCCGTGGGAAGAACGGCTCCCGCGGTGCCGTCAACGACCACGCCTTTGATCGACTGGGTCGACGCTGCTCCCGCGACCGAGGTGGACGAGAGTAGCACGAGAGTAAGCAACGCCACGGCGATTAGAGCTTTCATTGGCGCGCTGGAACCATCGTCAGGGCTCCACAGGCGGGACAGAACCGGGCATCCTCGGCGACGACGGAGCCACAGCTTGGACACCTGGAGCCGGCGGATCGAAGGGTTCCGACTTCGCGCTCGATGGCGTCATCCAGGGCTTTGACTTCGACGTCGATAGCGCGAAGAACTCGGGCGGCGTCCGATTCGAGGCGGTCCCGGGCTAGGGCGAACTCGTCCGGGGTAACCTTTCCCACTCGCGCATCGAACTCCAGCTCACGAAGCTCGCCATAAATCCGATCGCGACGGGCAAGTAACTCCCCGGACACCGTAACGCTACGAATTGGCTCGGTTTCGTTCGGACGAACCAATGGAATCGCGATGGCGGCGATGGTGACGAGCGCGAGGGCGACGCCAATCGTGACGACGACGATCATAACGGTTTACCCAGTCCATCGACGTCGCGACGAACCTGCGACCTATACCCATCGAGGTCGGCGTCGGACAGGCTCAGCCGGTTCTGGATGACCTTTTGTCGGCGAAGGCTTTCTCGCAGCAGCATCCAGACGAGGAGACCGCCGAAAAGGACTGCAACGGCCGGCGCGTACCAAACAACCAGGCTAAATCCTTGGTTTGGAGGCGTGAGAAGCACTCCTTCGCCGTAGCGGGCGACAAAAAAGTCGATGACCTGGCTAGGGGTCTCCCCGGCCGCGAGCTTCTGGTGAATGACGCCCTTCATCTGGACGCAGATTTGATTATCGCAGACGTTGAGGGGCAGGTTGGTGCAGATTGGGCAGCCCAACTGACGCTCGACCTGAAGTTGTTGTTCGGCGGTGGGATCGTCCGCGAGTGCCACGGAAGACCCGAAAGCAATCGTGACGACTAGCCCCAGGATCAAGGCAAAGGCGTATGCGGAGGCCCGGAGCGCGGGCGGACACACGGGTCCGCCCCTACCCGGTTGGAAGGTTCGGCGGCAAGTCGACGCGTCGCCGCTCGCACGAACTGGTAGGGGCGGACCCGTGTGTCCGCCCGCGTCTTCTCGTTTCGATTGTCGACAAACGATACTCATCTCACGTCGCCTCCGCACGAACCGCGGCACGGACCGGACGCGGAGCGACGGCGTACGCCGGCAAGGCGTCCGGCCACATGGTGATCAATCCCCCGATCATCAAGATGACTCCGCCGATCCACAGCCAGAAAACGAGCGGGTTCACGAAGACGAAGAAGCTCGCGCTTCCATCGGGCTGCCAACCAGACAAAACGACGTACAAATCGTCCCGGGGCGTGCTTCTAAGGGCAACCTTTGAGTTTGGCTCGAGCTCAAAGTTGACGTGGAATTGGCGGGCAGGCTCGAGCGTTTCGATCGCCTGATTACCATCGCGGACGGCCAGGTCCGCCCACACCCGGCGATAGCCGGGAAAAGCCGCCTCGTGGAGACCGAGCATCGTCAGATTGTAGGGTCCGGCCTGGATGCTTTCGCCCGTTTTCAACCACGCATTGGTTTGAATCTGATAGAACTGCGAACCGGTGACGCCAATGGCGATCAGAATGATTCCAATGTGGACGACGTAGCCGCCATACCGTCGTCGGTTCGATCGGACGAGATTCACCACGGCTTCCAACGGATTTTGGCCGGCCCTCACTCTCACCCGTGCCCCCCAGAAGAACTCCTGGAAGATCGTTCCGAGAACGAAGGCGCAGAGGAAGAGAGCCAGGACCGCCGGTGGAAGCTGAACTCCAGCGGCGACGACGGCCACCGCCGCGATCAAGCCAATGACAAGGGGAACGACGAAGTTTCGTCTCAGCGTTTGCGCTGACGCCCGCCGCCACGGCAAAAGGGGACCGATGCCCATCAAGGCGATCAATGCGAGGAACAGCGGTCCATCGACCCGATCGAAAAACGGGGGGCCGACGGTGAGCTTGACCCCGCGTATCGCCTCGGTGACGAGTGGAAAGATCGATCCCCAGAACGTGGCGAAGACAACGCCCAGGAGAATCAGGTTATTCAGAAGAAAGCTTGCTTCACGCGACAGCGCCGACTCAAATTCATGCTCGCCTTTGAGCTCGGGCATCCGATAAAACAGCCAGCCAAGAGAGAAGGCGAGCGAGATAGCCAAGAACGAAAAGAAGTACGGCCCAAGCGGCGACTGGGCGAAGGAGTGGACCGACGACAGCACCCCGCTCCGAACGACGAAGGTCCCGAAGATCGAGAGGTTGAAGGCGACGATCAGGAGAGCGAGGTTCCACGCTTTCAGCATGCCACGTCTTTCCTGGATCATAACCGAGTGAATGTAGGCCGAACCGGTCAGCCACGGCATGAGCGCCGCATTCTCTACCGGATCCCAGCCCCAGTATCCGCCCCATCCAAGGACGTGATACGCCCACCACATGCCCAGGAGATTGCCCGCACCAAGAATGGCCCAGGCGAAAAGAGCGTACTTCCTCGTCGTCCGAATCCATTCGTTGCCAAGCTGGCCCGTAATGAGCGCTGCCATGGCGAAGGCGAACGGCACCGACCAGCTCATGTAGCCCGCCAGGAGAACCGGTGGATGGATTAGCATCCCGGGGTCCTCGAGGAGAGGATTAAGTCCCAGGCCATTGGGCGCGGTAAACGGAAGGCGGATGAAGGGGTTGCTGACGACGTTAAGGACCAGCAAGAAAAAGGCTTCAATGGTCAGGAGGATCGCCGTGACGTATGGCATCAGCTGCAGATTCTTGCGCCGATTCTGTACGACGACGACCGCTATGTAGATGGCAAGAGTCGTAGCCCAGTAGAGCAGCGATCCCTCTTGTCCACTGTAGAACGACGCAACGGTGAGCGGAATCGTCATCTCACGACTGGAGTGCTCCGCGACGTAGCGAACCGAGAAATCGCGCGTCACAAACGCGTTCACCAGGACGATCGAGGCAACCACGACGAGCGCGGAGACCGCTAGCGAGGCGTTGCGACCGCTTTGGATGAGGGCAACGTTTCCTCGGCGCGCGCCAAGAACGCTTGCGAGAATCCCGTAACTCGCGGCTGCGAGCGCGAGCAGGAGTGCAATCGTACCCAGGTCGGCCATGGTTTATCTCGCCGTGATCGGGGTCGGTACCTCGGCGGTGTACTTTGAAGGGCACTTCGCGAGGAGATTGGTTGCCTGAAAGGTACCATTTTGGTAGCGACCTTCCACGACAACCTGGATACCGGGACCGAATATATCTGGAATCATGCCTTTGTAAACAACCGGTAGCGATCCCCCGTCGTCTTTCATGACAAACCGGACGGTGGGGTCGCTTGCCGAACGCTGGACCGAGCCATCTTCGACAATGCCGGCAACGCGAACGTCCCCGAAGGACGAACCAAATGGCGACGGGCCACGGGTCTTTAGCTCACTGACGGTCAAATAATAGACACTCGTGCTCTGGAAGCCCGTGTAAATCAAATAGCCAATCGCGGCGACGACGACGAGCGCCGCGATGACGACCCGCGTCGAGCGAATGCGATTGGTGGGAGTGGCCGGGAGGCGGCGCGGCGCCGCCATCACGTGCTCGCTCATCGGAGTTGTTCCTCCAGCGTGGTCGAAAGATCTATAGGGTCAACCGGCCCGACCAGCTTGCGGCCGATTCGACCGTCACGGGTGACGACGTAGGTTTCCGGTACGCCGACGACGCCGTAATTGATGTAGACCGCGCCCGAGGGATCGCTGGCAACCGGGTAGGTGATGCCGAATTGTTGGACAAACCCGTTAGCGTCGCGCTGGTTGTCCTGAATGTTAATCCCAACGAAGGCGACACCCCGACCGTTATAGGTTTTGGCTAGCGCGTCGAGCGCTGGCTGTTCGTCCTTGCAGGGGACACACCAGGAGGCCCAAAAATTCAGCACCACGACTTTTCCGCGCAGATCCGACAACTTGACTGACTGACCGGTTAAAGTCGTGAGCTGAAAGTCTGGCGCCATTGTGTTTGACCGCGGCGCAACACCGGTCGGCAAACGATCCGTGTTGAGGCCGTAAAGAAATAGAGCGAGAAGAGAAAGGACCAACAACGTCGCCAGGATCGGAACGACCAACCGCCTACGCGAGGCCGCCGTCCGTCGCTCTGGTGTAACGCTAACGTCGACCAATTGAGGCCAAACCTTCCACGGAAACCATAAGCGATGGTAGGTCAGGGGTAGGGATTTGTCAAATCACGGACGATGTGAAGTCTTACCGAGCGACTAACGACCGCCCGTTTGTTGACATAATACAAGCGCCTTACTATGATGGCCCCCTGAGCCGACCCCAGGCTCAGCTGACAATTGCATCCTCGAGGTAAGGCATCTGTGTCCAGGATTTCACGCCGATCGATTTTGCGCGCATCTCTGGTCGCGGGCACGGTGGCGGCGCTCGCCGCTTGCGGACGGGCAAGCCCCAGCACTCCGTCGTCATCGCCCAGCGCAGCCAACAATAACCCTGCTCCCGGTGCAGCCAGCACGCCAAGCACCCAGCCCGTATCGATTAAGCACTGGGATTGGTGGGTTACTCAGGGCCCGACCGTCGACGCGGAGATAAAGCTCTTCCAACAGAAGTATCCCAACCTGAACGTCGAGAAGTCAACGCAGGTCACGGATCAATACCCGAACCTCGTCCAGCTCTCCATGAAGGCGAACACCTCTCCGGACGTCTTCCTCATTCCTGGTACACCGGACCTGGTGGAGCAAGTCGGGCAGAACTGGCTAAAGCCGCTGAATCAGTGGGCGACCGGTTCGTGGCAGTCGTCATTCCCCCAGCAGGCCTTCGCCGAGGGGTCAAACGTCTTTCAAGGGAAAGTCTACACCGCCCCGTTTGACGGCCCGGCCCCCTGGCTTCAGCTGTATCTGAACGACAAACTCTTCAAGGCAGCCGGTCTCTCCAGTGCCGATGGTAAGCCAAAGGTGCCGACGACCTGGGCCGAGGTTCGAGCAACCGCTCAGGCGCTAACCAAGGCCGGACATGGCGATTCTTTCGGATGGGGATTCGGGGATAAACAGAAATTTACCCTACCCTGGCAGCTGATGCTTTGCCAGACCAGCGGCGCTCCCGACGCCCAGGGTGGCTTCGATCTACGGACCGGCACCTACTCCTGGAGCTCGAACCCGGTGTTTGGCGACTGGCTCAAATTATTCTCGGGGATGAAGAGCGATGGATCGATCATCCCCGACGCGATGTCTATCGACGACGAGACCGCTCGGGTCCAGTTTGCCTCCGGCAAGATCGCAATGCTGATCGGAGGAGTGTGGGTCCAGAGCGGCTGGGCCAAGACCAATCCGGATTTCACGGAATACACCGTCACCGCGCTGCCTCATCAGGATCCGACACCGACAAGCTACTTTTACACCACCCCTGGTGGCGTTGGATTTGGCGTGTCAAACCAGACCAAGTTGTCGGATGCCGCGTGGCAATGGTTCAGCTGGCTAAACTCGAAGGAGGCCGCGATTCGCTGGGTTCAGGCCGGCCAGGGCCTTCGTATTTTCCCCGACGCCAACAAGCTCGACTACGCGAAGCAGCTTCCCTATCGTCAGTACATGGGCGTCGCGCTCGAAGGCGTTCGCGTTGCTCCAGCGCCCAATCTGCTCCATCCGGAAATGGACCAGGTCAAGCCGCAAAAGACGCTACCCGACATTCAGGGAATCCTCGAGGGGGTCTACACCGGCCAGATTACCGACTGGAAGGCCGCGCTGTTGGACTTGCAGAATCGGCAGAACGAGGCTCAAGCAGCCGCGATCAAGGACGCCCAGAGCCGCGGCGTTCCGGTCGATCCCGCCTGGTGGCGCGTGGCCGACTGGAATCTAACCGAGAACTACAAGCAGAAGCCCAAGTGAGTGGGTTGACGCGCATCGATCGCGGTGCACTCTCCTCGCCGGCGGCGATCGATCGTAAGGCGGCCGGCGAAAGCCGGCCGTTCTCGGTCGCGCGGTTCGTGCGTCGGCACGGCTGGTCCTACGTCTTTCTCGTGCCAATGCTTGTCCTGGTGATTCCGTTTGTCGTGTACCCGCTCGTGGCGTCGATCCAGATCACGCTCTACAACTGGGACGGTATCGGAAAGCCGACCGCGTTCGTCGGTCTCCAGAATTTCGCTCGGGTGATGCACGACCCGCTCTTTTGGAGTGCGTTCAAACACACCTTTACCTACGCGGTGGTGCTTGTTCCGGTTCAGCTGTTCCTGGCCCTCGTCCTGGCCCTCGTCCTGAATGACGCCCGTCTGCGGGGCGCGACGATCTACCGAGCGGTGTACTTCTCGCCGGTGGTCACGTCGGCAGCATTGATCGGTATCGTCGTGAGCTTGTTGCTGACGAACCTCGGTCGTCCCCTCAGCCAGGCCCTGATAACTATCGGTCTTGCCCATAGCCCGATTGACTGGCTTGGCGATCCAAACTTCGCGCTGCCGACGATCATCGTCGTTGGGATCTGGCATACGCTGGGCTATAACCTCGTCTACTTCTTGGCTGGCTTGCAGTCGATTCCGAGGGATCTTTACGAGGCTGCCGCCGTGGACGGGGCGAATGCCTGGCATCGGTTCTGGGACGTGACCGTCCCGATGCTTCGCGATGTTGGCGCGGTGATCGTCTTCCTGGCCGTCCTGGGAAGTCTTCAGGTGTTTGATCTGGTCCTGGTTATGACTGGCGGCGGACCGTTTTACGCGAGCGAGGTCGTGGGCACCTACATCTATCACTTCGCGTTCACCCCGGCGGCGGTCCAGGCCCAGGCGAACGTCGGATACGCCTCGGCGGCGGCGTTCTTTATGGGGGTACTGGTCATGGGATTGACCGCCGGTCAGCTTCTAACGATTCGACTTGTCCGTCGTGGGGCTGGGTCGGAAGGCACGTAGCGATCTGGGGCCGGTTCGCGAACCGCCCTACGACGGTGGGAGATGTCATATGGCAGCAGCTGCTAGCGCGCGCCCTTTGTCGTCCGTGAGGCGAGCGATCCAATTCTCGCCCCGCTTGATTCTCCACCTGATTCTGATCGGGATCGGATTCCTGTACCTTTACCCGTTTCTGTGGGTACTGGCGAGCTCGTTCAAGTCGGCCGGCGAGTTTTTTACGTCTGGACTGAGTCTAAGGCCGGCCTCCCTGCGGCTTGATAACTACGTCTACGCCTGGGAAACCGGGCATTTTAGTCGATACTTTCTCAATACGGTCGTGATCGCATTCGGCGTGAGCGCGGCCGTGATCATTATTTCGTCAATGGCGGGGTACGTCCTGTCGCGCACGAGCGTCCCGGGTAAGCGGATTATCCTTGGCGGAATGATCGGGCTGATGTTTCTCCCCGGGGGATACACAATTATCCCGACGTTTGATCTGGTCCAGCGCCTTGGCCTCCTCGATTCGCTCTGGGCGATTCTCATCGTCCAAACGGCGGGTGCGCTCATCTTCAACACGCTTCTCTTCGTCGGGTACTTTCAGACCATCGGCAAAGAGATGGAGGAGGCGGCGGTCGTCGACGGCGCAAGCTTTCCCAGAATCTACTGGCAGATCATGCTACCTCTTGCGCGTCCGATGGTTGCAACCGTCGCGTTGTTCCAGTTCATGGCTAACTGGAATAGCTTCTGGATTCCGCTCGTCTTTACCCTGGGCAACTCGTCCCTTCGCACTCTGGCGGTTGGGATGTACGCGTTCGTTGGAGAGAACTCGACTGGCTGGACCTACGTTTGCGCGGGCGCGGTGATGTCGATCGTTCCGATCATGGCGGTGTTTTTCGTCCTGCAACGGCACTTCATCGAAGCCGTGGCTGGTGCAATAAAGGGCTAATTCCCCTATTGACAGCACGCAACCGGTCGGCTATGATGCGCGACGACAACTGAATATGACGTTAGCCGCCTAATCTCGCCAGGGGCGAGAACGGGGGAACCAGAAATCGGGGTGAATCCTGCAAAATAGCAGGTAGGCTACTCTTCACAGCCGAACCCGTCAGCTAACTCCGTAGGCTTGGTCGAAGAGGGTGACGCGATTGATGCCCAGATGGCACGATTGCTCATCTGGGTTTTTTGTGTTCCGATTCGGCCACGGCTGGCTAACGCACACTATCGATATTATCGGTTACCAGCGTGCGGTCAGCCGATCGCCCTCGGTGCCTCCCCGTTATCATGCCGCTCGGGGTTGGTGCGAGAGCAAGGGCGCGAAAGTTCGTGAGGCGGTATCGTTCCTCCCCGCAGGGCACGGACAGGCACTCCGATGGTGACCATCTGGTTCGGGCGTAAGTCCGAGCCTTCGACGAAGCCAGAGGCCCCGGGGGGTCGAGCGTGGGGGCGCGCGAAAACCTCCTATCCTGGGCCTCAACGCCGCCGAAAACGGACCGCAAGGTACCGGTTCGGTAGCAGGTGAGTCGAACTTAGCGCGCTCGGGTCACAAACCACCCGAGCGCGCTCTTTTTTACTTCGCGGCCATTGGCAGCGGAACCCACGTTGGCCGCTTTCCGGTTGGCCCAAGCGTCAAAATGCTAATGCGAGCAGCAACCTGTCGGGCCACATCGCGGAATGCTTCCGATTCCGCGCTTTCGGGATCCGCGCGCAGGATTGGAACCCCCAGGTCTCCCCCTTCACGAATCCCCGCGTTAATGGGAATCCGACCGAGAAACGGAAGACTCAGCCGTTCCGCGGCCCTTTCGGCCCCGCCATGCCCGAAAATGTCGATCCGCTCGTCGCAATGGGGGCAAATGAAGTAACTCATGTTTTCGACGAGACCGATGATCGGCGCCTCGAGCTTCTGGAACATGGTGAGTGACTTGGTGGCGTCAAGCAACGCAACGTCTTGAGGCGTCGAGACGATCACGACGCCGCTGAGCGGAACGAGCTGCGCGAGTGAGATCGACGCGTCGCCCGTGCCTGGCGGGAGATCGACAATCAAATAGTCGAGCTCGCCCCATTCGACGTCGTTGAAGAATTGCTGGATTGCCCCGCCGACCATCGGGCCCCGCCAGATCACCGGCTGGCCTTCTGGAACGAAGAACGCGATTGAAATGACCTTGACACCGTACGCCGTCAGCGGCTCGATCTTATTGTTCCGGGCCCTCGGCTCCCCTTGGGCGCCGATCATCATCGGTACGTTGGGGCCGGTCACATCGGCGTCCAGAATTCCGACCCGCGCACCAGCCTCGGATAAGGCGAGGGCCAGGTTGACCGCGACGGTCGTTTTCCCAACTCCGCCCTTTCCAGAACCGACCGCGATAATATTGCGGACGTTTGGAAGGCTTTGCTTGCCCTTTGGACCTCGTCCCGCGACGACCCGAGCGTCCATCTTGATGTTCGTTTCGCGTACGCCCGGCACGGCGAGCACCGCTCGACGGCAATCGTTCTCGATCTTCCCTTTCATTGGGCAGGCAGGCGTGGTCAGGACGACGGTGAAGTCGACGACGTCACTCTTGATCGAGACGTTTTCGATCATGCCAAGGGAGACCAGGTCGCGACCCAGATCCGGATCCTTGACCGTCGACAGTGCGCGCATCACATCGGCTTCGGTAACTCTTGCCACCATTAATTGGCTCCTTTGAACGCGGACGAGACGTTGGACCAGCGCCGACGGAATCTAGACGGCTTGGCCACCGGACCTAACTCGTTCCCATGAGATTGTAGGTATGTACGGAGTATTCAACAAGGATAATCGGGCTGCGTTGATTTGTTGTTCCAGCCTCTGGAATGTCCCCGACTGCTTCCCGTTCCAGATTTGATCTCGCGTTAGCGCGCCATCGTGATTTTGAAAAACGCCTCGGCGAAAGGAATGCCTTTCGGTTCGCCAACCGTCTTTGATCGCTCCCGGATGCGCTCGGCGAGCTCGGTCGCTTCACCGACCTGTGAGACATGGTGACGCAGCGCTTCGATCTTACGCTCGATCGAGGAGCTGATGTCGATCCAGGCGTTTGGCGCCGCCGACCCCCACAGATACACCTCTTTGACCTTGTGGGGGAGCAGTCCGGCCGCCTCGTGGGCTGGAAACTGCAGTCGGTCGCGCGCGGTTGGGTAGATCGCGTCGAGCGTCGCGGTCCCGACCGCCCGATGGTCCGGATGATTGATGAAACCCTCGCTGTAGTACGTCGTTGGGTCGTGCGTGAAAACGATGTCTGGGCGAATCCGACGAATGACTTCGACAATTGCCCCGCGAAACTCCAGCGTCGGCGCGAGCTCCCCATCAGTGAAGTCAAGGAAGTAGACGTCGCGGGCTCCAATGACCTCGGCGGCAGCGCGCTGTTCGCGCTCGCGCATTTCGATCAGTCGCTCCGTCGTCATTTCCCGGTCGCTCGTCCCTTTGTGTCCGCGGGTGCAGACGAGGTAGTAAACCTCTTTCCCCTCCGCCGCCCAGCGCGCGCTCGTTCCACCGCAGGCAAATTCTGGATCATCTGGGTGGGCACCCACGACGAGAACGCGCGTCGCGTCATTTCCTTGAACCGATTGCTCCATCAGCCTTCGAACCATCCTTGCTTTCTTTCGTTCTAATTATATACCGCGTGACCGTGGGCCCGATTTCTTGACTTGCGGTCGAGCTTCGCTCTAAACTGCTGTAACAGTGGTACAGCCACACATTTCATCTCAAGGTGGCCTCGGTGAGTTCGCGAGCCAAAGAGCAGATTGACGAACCCTTTACCCGTGTCGACGTCGCCACGGCCCGGAAACTGATCGATGATGGCGAAGTCCAGGTGATCGACGTTCGCGAGCCGAATGAGTATGCCGAGGGGCATATTCCAGGCGTGACCCTCGTCCCGCTGAATACTCTTATCGCTCGTCCGCAGCAGTTCATTACCCGGGACAACGTTCTCTTTGTTTGCGCGGCCGGACAACGTAGCGCGCTCGCCTGTGAGATGGCGGCCGCGGTTGGGTTCGACCACCTGTTCAATCTCGAAGGCGGAACTACCGCTTGGATCAAAGCGGGTCTCCCGATCGAAAAGTAGCCCTTCAGCTCGGCGACGAGGGACGACTATGGCGATGATCTCGGTCCAGAATCAGGTGGACCCGGTTCGGATCGGTGAAAGCTCGGAGACAGATAATTCAGCCGCGTGTTCGATTCGCGCGCGCAGTTGGGCAGCCGTTGATTCCGGAGTCGAGGCTCGCTTTGAAGCACAGCTGCGTCGCAAGACTGGTTGGCGCGAGGCCTTGCTCGGCTGGCTGATAGAATTCAACCGCTATTGAATTCCCAACGGCAGTCGGTAGTTTCCGACACGTTCAGGGTTTACTAGCCTGGAGTCAAGTTTCCGTCGAGCTGATCCGAACGCAGTCACATCCGTCTTTCCCCCTTGTTGACGGCATCTGAACTTTCACCCCACGAGCCGTGAGCATTTCTACCACGAGACACAGCGGCAACCCGACGACATTGGAATAGCAACCTTCGATCGCCTCGACCGGATGAAATGCACGGTTCTGGATTGCGTAGGCTCCCGCCTTGTCGAGAGGGTCGCCGCTGGCGACGTAGCGATCGATCTCGTCGTTGGACATCGTTCGAAGTCGAACCCGAGAGGTTTCCGATCGGACGTCGCTCGTCCCATCCCGCGCATCGACCAAGGCGACCCCGGTGACGACCTGATGCGCTCGTCCCCGTAACCGGCGGAGCATCGAACTAGCGTCGGCTTCGTCGCGCGGCTTACCAAAGATTCGCGGTCCGTCGGCGACGATCGTGTCGGCGCCAAGGACGAGGTACGGGGGCGCTGACGTTCGACTCGTGAGATTCATTGCATTCACCACGGCGGTCGCCTTCTCGAGAGCCAGCCGTCGGGCGGACGCCTCCGGCGATTCGCCGGGACGTACTGATTCCGGAGCGTTGGACGATCTAACTTCGAAAGGAATTCCTAGCTCGCGCAGTAAGTCGGCGCGCCGGGGTGAGGCTGAGGCAAGGAGAAGGCGAATACCGGTCATAGCTTCGAGGTGGATTTGTACCGAATTAGGATGACCGAGTCGTCACAAAGGTTGGCGCCCAGCAAAACCCGTCGACAGCTCGTGCCAGAATCGGATCTCGTCCTCTCCTAACTTCCAGCACAAATACACTATCCGTCCCTCTCGAGTGGCTGGAAAGTCCACGAGCCCCTGTTCCACATCTTTGACGTCGCATCCGAGCGCCCCAATACCCTCGATAATGACATTAGCCTTCCGACCAATCTCCTCAAGGGCGTGTTGGCGCTCACGTATTTCAGTCGCAAGGTCCTTGCCGTTGGACCGCCCCTTTGTTTCGAGCGTCGCGAGGGCTTCGCGCGCTCGCCGCGCTTCCTCGCGAGCATTGGATAGTGCCTCAAACTCTCGAGTGAGACGAGGGATGAGCGCATTGACCTCGGAGACGGTGAAAAGTCGCGCCATCCCTATCTCACTATCGGCCTACCAGGGTCGCGTTGCGCCGAAGTAGTGGTTTGCATAGTACGAATTGGAGAAACTCGATACGATGACACCAATTCCGTAGTCGGCGGCGTGAATAAACCGACCCCCACCGATGTAGATCCCGTCGTGCGAGAGCCCGGCCTCGTAGGTACCGGCGAAAAAGACGATGTCGCCAGGCTGAAGGTTGGACCGGCTGACCCGGCTTCCGCTCTGAAGCTGGCCCCACATATCACGGGGAATCGGAACTCCTGCTCTCCGGTAGGTGTACCAGACGAATCCGGAGCAGTCGAAACCGCCCGGCGCGGTACCGCCCCAGACGTACGGAGTGCCGAGATACCGAGACGCGACGTCAACTATTCCCCAGCCCGAACCCGAGTTAGCCCTGGCCGGCGCTGCCACCGGCACCGGCGCAACCACGCGTCGCGGGGCCTGGGTCGGAGCCGCGACCGGCGCTGGCGCGGATGCGACGGCCGGCACCGGTACGGGGGCGGCGACGACTGGGTGCGAATCCGCTCGTGGCGCGACGATGTCGGATGGCGACGCAATGTGGGTCGCCCCGCGGATCATCAGCTGTTGACCGGGGTGCAACAGGTATGGATCCTGGAGCCCGTTTGCGTCAATCACGGCTCGCAGCTCCACCCCAAAAGCCTGGGCAATGCTTGAGAGGCTATCTCCATCCTGGACTTGATAGTTGGTTTCTGTAACCTGCTCCGATGCTGGAGCGGGGGTAAGACTGCCGCCTGGTACGACGAGAACCTGCCCGATTTTCAGCATGTATGGTTCCGACAATACGTTGGCGCGGACGATATCAGATTCGCTCGCCCCGTACTTTTCGGCGACCTGGCCGAGGGTATCTCCTTCCTGAACGGTGTGCAGAACTCCCGGCACCGGAGGAATCAGTAGTTTCTGATTGATGGAAATGGCATCGCCACCGCCCTCAATCCCGCTTGCCGCGGCGATTGCGTCGGCCGATACGCCATATTTGGATGCGATTGACGAAAGCGTGTCGCCATCGGCGACAACGTAGACGATGGGTGCGAGCGGCGTTGTTGGCGCTGGTGGTGGCGGCGCCGGTTCAGAAGTCTTCACAAATGGCAGGCGGCGGATCAAGTCGACCGCGCTACTGACATCGAATGCCGATCGAGGCTGGGTCTCATCGGCCGCCGCCGACGGAGTGACATCCGCGGTTGCGTTGTCCGCCCGGGCCACGTTCGGTCGCGAAACAGTCGCCGCGCTCACCACCATGCGGGGATCGGGATCAAGTCGCCCCCCGGGGATGATCAACTGCGTACCCGTTGGTGGTTGACTGGTGTTATCTAACTGATTGACCAGAGCGATCGCGTCAGGTTGTGATTGGAAGCGCTGGGCGATGTCCGCGAGGGTCTGGCCGTCCTGGACGGTATAGAGAATGCCCGATACTGGAAGAATGACTAGCTCGTGCCCAGCCTCCAGGTGGCCATCAGGCGGGAGATTATTCGTCCAAATGATTGTGTTTTCACTAATGTCGAATCGGTCGGCGAGCGCTGCGACGGTGTCGCCCGGCTGCGCCTCGTAATGGGTCACCTGGAGTCGCTGCGGTGCGGGCCCGGCTTGCTCCGCGGCGGGCGGCCGAACGAGCGAATCCGTTGCGACCAAACCGCTATTCAGCGATTGGGGCGTTGGGCGACTACCATCCGGCGAGAGCTGAGAAAAGCCGATCTGGTCGCTCAATCGGTTCGTACGACCAACGTACGCGACGACAAGGCACAACACGACGACCAGAGCATGACCGAAGACGCGGGGCGGAACGGTGGCGAAGACGGCGGGCATAGTGAAAGAACCGGTTCGGGTTCGTCGCTTTCGTTGACTCCCCGGCACCGAATTGGCGGGATTCACCGACTTTCCTCCGAAGGGCGGACCCCAACCTGGTCCGACACTGGACCAGCTTATCCGAGGCCCTCGTGGGATCGTGGTAGAAATCGAAACCAGCACCATTGGCGGCTCGATCCGTAGCCACGTCAGGGGACTTTTGCGCGATCTTTAGCCAGCCATCGCGCGGTAGTTGCCATAACCCGGTAGCGAAAGGTCGCCCGGGCGGCGGAATCGCTTCGGGGCGCATTATAGTAGCGAGCAACCGGTCTCGTCAAGCCGTAGAACGGTTAGATTTCCCTAGTACTTTTGGAAATGTTACTCATACCCGAAAGGTCTCAATCGTCGGAAGACGTTGGCGATGAGTTTCGAGCCAGACGCGACGAGCATCGGTGGAGGCCTGAGCGGCGACGAGCGCCAGGCGAACCCGCCCCGGCGCCGTACCACCCGGAACGTCTCGGGCTCTCACCGAGGTCCAGACGTCGATTTTTCTGACATCTTCGGTAAATAGTGGTGAGATGGCCTGGTAGTCGGCGAGCGGCAAGGTCGACAGATCGTGACCGCTTTCGAGACACTTTTGGACGACCTGACCGACGATTCCGTGGGCATCGCGAAACGGCAGTCCTTTTCCAACCAGGTAATCGGCCACGTCCGTCGCGAGACTAAACCCGGCCGCGGCCGCCTCCGCTAGCCTTTCGGAGCGGACGCTTGCCGAGAGCAACATTGCTCCCGTTATCCGAATGCACGGCAGAATTGTGTCGACAGCATCGAATAACGCTTCTTTGTCCTCTTGTAGATCCCGGTTGTAGGCCAATGGCAGAGCCTTCAGGGTGACGAGCAAGGAATTCAGGTGGCCATAAACGCGACCGACCTTGCCTCGAACGAGCTCGGCAACGTCGGAATTCTTCTTCTGCGGCATGATACTGCTGCCAGTTGTGAACGAGTCGTCGAGGACCATGTAGCCGAATTCGCTGGTCGTCCAGAGGATAACTTCCTCGGCGAGCCGCGACAGGTGGGCCATAATGAGCGAACCTGCGGCAAGAAATTCGACGACAAAGTCGCGGTCGCCGACCGTGTCCAAACTATTGCGGCTGACTGAATCGAATCCAAGCAGTTCGGCCACGTAATCCCGATCGATAGAGTAAGGAAGACCGGCGAGAGCACCCGCGCCAAGGGGCAGAACATTTAGGCGGGAGTAGGCATCTCGAAGTCGATCGGCGTCGCGACCGAACATTTCATGGTACGCGAGCAGATGGTGGGCGAGAAGAACCGGCTGCGCCCGTTGCAGGTGAGTGAAGCCGGGAATGACGACGTCAATCCAATCCATCGATCGACGCTGCAGCGCGCTCTGAAGCTCGGCCAACGACTCGATCGCGTCGAGGACGACTCCGCGCAGATAAAGGCGTAAATCAAGGGCGACCTGATCGTTGCGGCTGCGGGCCGTGTGAAGCCTCCCGGCGACGGGACCAACGAGCTCGCGAAGCCGCGCCTCGACGTGGGTGTGGACGTCCTCAAGCGCGTAGTCGATGGCGATCGTGCCGCGGGCCGCCTCATCCGCAACCTGTTTCAATCCGGACTCGATCTCAGCCCCCTCGCTTGCCGAGATGATCCCCTGACGAACAAGCATCCGGCAGTGGGCGATGCTGCCGAGGATGTCTTCGTGGAACAGCCGCCGATCAAATTCGATCGACTGAGTGAATTCCTGGACGAGTCGATCGGGCGCCGCGGTGAAGCGGCCTCCCCACTGTCTGGACATATCGAGCTGGCTCCGAGTCGCTGGGTATCGCGATCAGGCCGTCGACGAGGTGGCGCCCGATCACCCAGGGCGGACCTGGGCGGCCGGCGACGTCGACGCAGAGATCGACTGCGATCCTAGCCGACGCTCACGTCAGAGTCAAACCAGCCAATGGCGAGGGGAGGTTAGCGCAGCGACGACGGGAGAATCCCGAGCTGCTCGCGGTACTTCGCGACGGTTCGTCGGGCGATCACGATTCCACGTCGGGCCAGCTCGTCGGCAATTTCCTGGTCGGTGAGGGGTGACGTTTCGCTTGCGATAAGCTCTTTGATCACGTCCATCACGCTGAGGGACGCGGTAAAAAAGTCACTGAACGGTATTACTTTGCGGCTTGGCAACATCACGTACTTCGACGCGGTCGCGCGACTCACAGTGGATTCGTGCATCCCAAGGTGATAGGCAACCGCCGCTCGGGTTAGCGGCTTCAGGTGACGGACGCCGTTGACCAGGAACTCCTTTTGGGCTTCCACGATATACTCGGTGATTTTTTGCAGCGTTTGGCGTCGCTGGTTAATGTTCGCGATAAAAAGCTTCGCCCTCGACACGTACTGCTTAATGTGGCGTCGCTCCTCCTCGCTGAACCGGTCGGGTTCGCGCTCGAGGTTCGTGGCAAGTTGCTGATACAGCGGGGTTATTCGAAGAAAGAAGCGTTTTGATTCGATGACTTCGACGTCGAAGCTCTCGCGTTCTCCCTGGCTGATAATCACGTCGGGTAGAATGATCGTTGCCCGCGATTCCGACGAATTATGGTCGGGAGATCCGTATCCCTGGGCGGGGAAAGGGTTGAGCCGATGGCGGATGTAATCGCTCGCGGTCGCCACGTCGTCCGCGGTTACTCCAAGCTCGTTGGCGATTCGACTGAACTTATGTTCGGCCAACTCCTGAAGGTGGGACTTCACGATCTCGGCCGCGACCGGACATTCGATCCCCTCCGCTTGGAGGTAGGCAATTTGAATCAGAAGGCATTCCCGCAGGTTGCGCGCGCCAATACCGATTGGCTCGAGCGATTGGAGAACCAGAAGGACGCGTTCCACGGCTTCCAGCGGAACGTCCAGCTGGTGAGCTGCCTCTTCGACACTGCACAGTAGATAGCCGTTATCGTTTAAGTTGCCGACCAGGTAAGTCGCGATCGGCATGTCGGCAACGGGGACCATCGACTGTAGCTCGTTGAGAAGGCGCTCCGGCAGGCTCATCTGGGCGGCGACTTGCGTAAACGGATCGAAGTCGTCTTCGGTCGCGCCCGCGGTCAAATTCAAATCATTAATGTAGTCGTCGGAATTATCGTAGTCACTGTCGGCGCTGACCGGCGACGTTTTTTGCTGGCTCAAGCACGCGGGACAAATGCTGCCCTGCATTGGTCCCCCGCACGCCGGACAGGTCTCTTTTTCGACGAGCTCCATCGCCGGATTCTCTGACATTTCCTGGGCGATGGCTTGCTGAAGTTCCTGGGAAGATAATTCAAGGATGTAGCTAGCTGCGACAAGACGGGGTGAGACCCTCATCCCCATCTGGGAAGAGACGTCTTGGGTCAACTCCACGCTTTAGGTCCTCCTTCGGACTTCTTTATGGGACTCGTTCCTCCGGAAGTACGACGTGGAAACGCGCGGAGCCGTCCGGCGAATCATCGCTGAGGACCCGACCCCCCTGCGCCTCGACCAGCCTTGTCGCCAACAGGATGCCAAGATTGGGTCCGATCCGGTCGATACGGTGTCCGCGAACAACCCCGTTGCCGTTTTCGTGATTGAATGAGTCAATCGTATGGGACGTATTGGAATGGCTGGAAATCCAGATTTCGGGCCCAGCCGACGTGTGGCAAGCGCCAATGTGAATGCTCTCGTCCGATCGAGCCAGTCGGGCGGCGACGTGGAGAAGTCGCATAATGGCTCGGGCGGTTAGGTGAGCGTCAACTAACGAAACGATCCCTCCAGAAGATGGGACAACGAGTGGGCGGGATGTTCCGTCAAGGTTCACCGGATTGTCGACGACACTCCAGATTAACCGGTCGAGATCGACATTTGACGGTCGAGGCTCAACCTCGCCGTGTTCAAGTCGGCTGGATAGAACTAAATCGTCGACCAGGGAGGCAATTTGATTCGCTTCCTCGACGACCGTCGCAAGGTAGTGAGCAGCCGGAGCAGGAAGATCGGACCTCCGCAACGCCAGTTGACTTAGACCTTTGATCGCGGTGATTGGGGTGCGCAGATCGTGGGCAATCAATGGCATTAAGTCGAAGGATTGATCACCCGCGCGCATGGAGATGCGCTTCATTTGGATGCGCCTTTCGTCGAGGGCAAAAGTCGGACACCACCGTTCGATTCCTAATATAGCAATTTGCGTGCCACCCTTTGGCTTCCACGAAACTAATCACTGGTCGGTGACGTCAAACTCCTCGACGACTTCAGCCACGTTTGGTACCCGTGACGCGACCTCTTCGGCGGTCTCGGCGTCGGCGACCGTGGGCACGACGCCCCGGAGGTGAACCACGCCTTGACGTACAGTAACGTGGATATTTAAGTCCGCGGTCGCCGCGTCGTCCATGAGCATAAGCCGTACCTCGCGAGCTATCTCATCATCCCCGGTAAGTAGTGGGCAGGGTAGCTGCTCGAGGTCAATTGGAGCGTCAAGCGACGTCGGGGCAAAACCGTCAACAACCTCGATCCCCTCGGCCTGCCGTGGGACAGTGCGAGTAGGTGGGTCGGTTGGAGGGAAATATGGCACGGCTTCGTCCGTCGCAATCGCGGTATCCGTCGTGCCAACGGATTCGTTGAGATCTATCTCCGTCCCGCTCGCAACGTGCAGCTGATTTAGCTCGATCTCCGCGGCGAGCTCGGGACTTAGCACGCCGCCATCGAGGGGAATTGACCCGACCAAAGGGTCGATGACAAGATTGTTCTCGATCCTCTGCACGCCGGGAATTCGGGCGTACCGAACGGCATCGTGGACGTCGGATTCGGTGCGAACCGTCCCTTCGAGACGTACCGACTTGTCGGGAAAAGCAGTAACGACCAGTCCGTGGATCGGAATGGCGGTCAACGCGACCGCGACGCGGTCGGCTAGATCATGTAGCGTGTC
This sequence comes from uncultured Dehalococcoidales bacterium, assembly GCA_964493975.1. Classification (GTDB taxonomy): domain Bacteria; phylum Chloroflexota; class UBA6077; order FW602-bin22; family CADDYW01; genus CAZBQK01. The sequence continues at coordinate 32,028 of CAZBQK010000012.1, forward strand.
GCGAGTGAACGCGGGCGAGGAATTACTCGGCAGGTGTGATTGCCGGGCCGTCGACCGAGAAATCCCGGGAGTACGCTTATCGTGATTAGCCAATGCCGGTCCCTCCTCGCCTCACGAAAAGGGTTGACGCGGCAATAAATGGGCCGCGCGAGAGGGGCGGGGAACCGCCCCTTCGCCCTCCCGCTTCGTTCTATCGGCTCCCCTTCAGGCTCGTAATGAGATCCGACGCCTGCTTTCGGGTCAGCTCTGGCGGTGCGACTCCAAATAGGCTTGAAGATCGGGAATCGACCTCTTCTTCAGAGAGGCTGTGGACATCGCGTCCGATTGAATAAATGGCCCGGACTTGCGCTGGCGTTGCCAGCGAGGGGGCCGACGCGAAGGACCGATTTGTCGCCGATCCGGCAGCCGCTTCGTCCGATGTTGCGGTCGTACCGTTCTGGCTTGGGAAGGGGATTGCGCTTGGGCGATCTTCGATCAGCGCACCGGCTCCCGCGTCGTCGGCCTCGCCTAATTCTTCAAACGCGACCACGCCCACGTTGACGGCGTCACGAAGAGCCCGGGCCTTTGCTCGGGTTTCGGCGAGGCGCACGGTGCAGTTGAGCATCGCCCTCGCGACGTTCGTCGGGCCGGCATCGCCGATTCCCGAAAACGTCCCACGGTCGGTCTCGACTTCGGCCGACACGATGGCAAGCTGACCATTGTCGTCGGCCGGAACCTGGACAAGACGAGTTCGGATGGCACGAAGACCCTGGCTGTGGGCGAGATCGAGTAATCCCGCGTATAGAACGAACGAGCGCCCCTGTCGTTCGACGATGAACTCCCGCTTGACCACCGACATACCCTCCATCGAGAAATAGAACAACTGTTCTACACTCATTATAGTCAAACGCTGGCCGAAGTCAAGATTAATGGATACCGGGCTACGTCGTAATCCCGTGCTCTTTCATCTTGGCGTAGAGGAGCCGCCGGTAGATTCCGAGCATCTTGGCGGCCGAGCTTCGATTCCCCCGAGCTTGTTTGAGCGCTTCGACGATCATGTGCTTTTCCATTTCGGCGATCGTCGTGGAAAGCGGAACGCGGCGTTGAACCCGATCCTCCACATCAATGATCCGGCCAATTGAGGTTGGAGAAAGCAGAAGATGGCGGCCGGTGATGACACCGCCCTGTGCGAGCACGACCGCCCGTTCGACCACGTTCTCGAGCTCGCGTACGTTTCCGGGCCAGTCGTGGCGCATCAATGCGTCCATTGCTTCGTCGGTCAGCTTAGCCGGGGCGGCTCCCGGAGAGAAACGGTGCTTGTCCAGAAAGTGCTCGGTAAGATACGGGATGTCGTCCTTCCGCTCGCGAAGCGGCGGCATAATAATGGTGATGACGTTCAGTCGGTAGTAGAGGTCAGCCCGAAACCGTCCAGCTTCGACTTCCTGCAGTAGGTCTCGATTTGTCGCGGCAATCACCCGGGTATCAACCTTGATCGGCGTGCTACCCCCAACGCGCTCGAACTCGCGTTCCTGAAGCACGCGGAGAAGCTTCTTCTGGGTCCCGAGCGACATCTCACCAACTTCGTCGAGGAAGATCGTGCCCTTGTGAGCGAGCTCGAATCGGCCCTTTCGCAAGGTGTAGGCGCTCGTGAAAGACCCCTTTTCGTGCCCGAATAGCTCGCTTTCGAGCAAGGTTTCTGGAAGTGATGCGCAGGCGACCTTGATCAGGCTACCGGTTCGGCGTGTCGAGTTCAGATGGAGCGTTTCGGCGACGAGCTCTTTGCCGGTGCCGGTTTCGCCGGTGATTAAGACAGTCGCATCGGTTCTCGCGACCCGGCCGATCGTCTTATAAACGTCGAGCATTCGGTTGCTACGACCGACCACGCGCTCGGCGGGGTCGCGGACGCCGACCTGGGAGCGAAGCTCCTTTACTTCGGCCGACAAGTCCTGGTACTCAAAAAACCGCTGAATCGCGACAAGAACGTCTTCGAGCTCAAACGGTTTCGTGATGTAGTCGTGAGCCCCTAATTGGATCGCTTTGATCGCGACTGTCGAGGTGCCGTAGGCGGTCATGAGCACGACGGGTACGTCGAGGCTCTGGTCGCTGATTCGTTGAAGAATCTCGATGCCGGACAACTCTGGCATCCGCAAATCCATGAGGAGGAGGTCGACTCGGTATCCGTTAGAGATTTGGGTTACGACTTCCCCACCGGTGCGGGCTTCGGTGACGGTGTAGCCTTCGCCTTCCAGGAAGCTCCGGAGAAGAGAGCGGATGGCAGAATCGTCGTCGGCGACGAGGATGTGTCGTTTCATCATTGAAACCCTCGTGACCTGCCGCGAGCTCGTCGTTGAGCCCGAGAGCACTATCTAGTATAGGTTGGCGCTAACGTAGATGCAACCGACCGTTGAGGTGACGGGCAAAAAAAGGGGCACGAGCGGCTGGAACTCGTGCCCCACCAAAGGAGGAAAAAGTGGGGATGAGGCCACACAACTTGGCTACGCGTGCGATGCCCCACTCACGCTGACTTAGCGAAGCAAGAACCGTGCCGGGAGATGCTGGCACTCCGCGTTGTCTCGAAAGATCGCGTCATTCGAAATGCCGGACTTTACCGTTCGCAAGAGTTCGACGCCACTGTGCTCGCTGACCGCTTTCGCCGAGCGGTCGCACGCTCGTGGATGCGCCTGACTGGCGTCGCTCCGCTAACTCGATTCTCGTGGGACGACGTCTGCGGAGACGACCTGGCAGGCGAATCGGGATGCAGACTCCGTCGAATGCGCGTCCTGCATGTGTATGAGAGCTTTCTCCCCACGCGTGGTGGAATTGAGAACCACATTCGGTAGATTGCGATCGGTCACGTCCAGCGGGGTGTCGCCGTCGCCGCGCTCGCCACGAGCAAAGGGCGAATCACGGATACCGAGCAGATCGACGGGGTCACAATCTTGTTTCTGCCTAGCTTCCGGGGTGGCTGTTATAGTTTCTTGTCAAGTGATCGTATCTGCCGAGGTTCATGGCGACAATTGTTCGCAGCCGTTCTGGAGCAAATAGTGGCCCTCGCGTAATAAGGGATAGCTTGTCGTAGAAAAGTGCGAGGTCTGGATCCGCGATCTGATTTTGGCCTGCCATCAGGGTTTCAACATAGCCCGCGGGAATCCCGCGGCGGAAGTGTCCTATTCGCGAGCCCGGCATTGCCGGGAGCCGTGCAAGTAGCGGGTCTCCTAGCGCCATGTAGTCGACGATCAACACTCGCGGCCCGGCCAAATAGCCTTGCATACCGATCATTCCCCCAACGACGACGCCGTTTTTGGCGTCGCGATTCCGATTCGCTGCCGCGCTAGCCAGTGGACCGGTTGGAAATTGGTTTCCCGGTCGATAGTTAAGTAGTCCAGTCTCAGCGAAGTAGCCGCGACGCTCGTCCGCGACGCCATGATGGTTCTTCATGACATCGTCGTAAACTGCGTGGGGCTCCCCAAGATAGGTGAAGTCAGCGCCGGTTTTCACGGTTGAGTCAGGGGACACGAGCCCGACGACGACTGAAAAGGCAATTGTCGCGAGCATGAGGAGAGAGCGATGACGGCCGATCGGAAAGAGAGCGACGACCAGGGCAGAAGCGAATAGAGGAAGCGCGAAAAAACGCCCGTTCATGAAATCGCCACCGATCCAAGTGACGTACACGACGTATGCAAGGATCCCGATCGAAAGAGATCGCAACATGCCGTCTCCGACCACAATTGGCAAGGCAATCGCAAGACAGATAACTGGCACCGTCAGTGGGTCGGCTTTGACGGATTCGACGAGGTAAAAGAATCCTTGGAGGAGCGACTGAGGCGCCGGAATACCTGTTTGGAGTTTGGCGTAGTAGGTATTGGGGAAGGGAAACCCGTAATAAAGTAGCGCGAACGCTTCCCACGCGATCAAAGGTAGAGCGCTAGTCACTACTATTTTGATGGACCTTCCGGCGGAGCTCCGTCTAACAAGATTGACGACCACCACGGTAAGTGCTGGTGCATAAATGAGCAGAGTGTCGAGTCGCGTCGTCGCGGCAAGGGACGCAATTAGGACGAGGGTAGAAGCTTTGCGTGCGTCATCCTTAGTCCTCGTCCACACGGCGACGAATGCCGCAAGACACAGAAAGGAGAGAGGTGTTTCGAGCCCAGAAGTAGAGAAGTCTACGAACGCACGCGAGAAAGCTAGGATGGTAAGCGCGAGTACGGCGTTCCAGACGGTCCGCGACGTCGCGACGGCCAGGATAACGACGCTGGAAATGCTCGTGACGATGGACACGCCAAGTATGGTGAAATACGCCTCGCGACTAACTGAGTAAACCGCCGCGAGCAGAAGCATCCACAGTGGGTCGGTGAAAGCCTGAACTCGCTCGGCGACGTTCCAAGTTGGACCATAGCCATTGACAAGATTGTCGACGGCGCGAAGCGTGATGAAGGCATCGTCACTCACCCACGCCGACCTGACAAGCACGACCAGGTAAAGTGTGAAAAGCGCGCCTAAGAGGATCCAGGGCAACCAGACGCTATCTATCGATACGCGTTGGCTCGAGCGGGAATCATCCACGCGACGACGCTCCAGACAGCTCAGACTGGTCGCTAGGCGGACGAATGTGCTAGGGAAGATTTAGGGCCGTTGGAGTATATTCGTTGCCTCAGCGTGGCACAAGGCTGGCGGCAAGTTGCGAGTACGGCTATGTTGGTGAGCACTGGGGACAACGAAGAAAAAAGCTTGTCGGCGTGGTAGCGCATACGGGATTCGAACCCGTGATCTCCGCCTTGAGAGGGCGGTGTCCTTGGCCGCTAGACGAATGCGCCGTGAGGAAGTAGGCCACTAGAGTATAGCTAGACGGCGACAAATCTGCAATGTAGGGTGAATGCCGCCCGTGGCGACCCTAGAGTCAGGTGGTGATCAAGTCGGTGGGAGGACAACTGTTTACGGAGAGGGTTTGCGGCCCGCGTCACACCAGTCGGGGAGATTTATCCCCGGCCGGTGACGATGATTTTTTGTGAAGTCTTAGCCTCATTGGTATTATTCTGACGCGTCCAATGGTGTCGTTCAACTGGGAGGGACGCTGGTGGCTGTAGCCCGGAAGGCATCCCAATTGTTTGGAGCCACCGAGCTGAACTAGTCCCAAAATGCATTTAATGTTGAAGTGATGATCGAATTTAGGACTACCCGGGCTCAGCCGTCAGTATCGCCCGAAGATTCTGTCGCATATGACCGGATTTACGCGTCTGAGCCGATTCGCCAAATTGACAGCTTTTACGATTGGCTGCTGCGACTAGTTCACCCAAGCTCTGGACAGTCACTGCTCGATGTTTCATGCGGAATAGGTCGACTTGTCAGAATTGCGCGATCGGAAAAATTAAGGGCAGTGGGGGTTGACTTCTCGTCAGTCGCCATCGCGGCGGCCAGGTTGGCAACTCCGGAGGCCGATTTCGTTGTCGGAGACGCCGAGCGCTTACCCTTCGAGGACCGCAGCTTTGACCTGGTCATGAACATCGGGAGCTTAGAACACTACCAGAACCCCGAACAGAGCGTTCGCGAGATGGCTCGCGTGTTGAGGACCGGAGGCAAGGCCGTCGTTCTCGTGCCGAACACGTTCGCTATTCAGCACGTGTTGTACGCATGGCGTCATGGTCGAATATTCGACGACGGCCAACCTCTCCAACGGTACGGTACGTACGCCGACTGGCGCGGGATCCTTCAGCAGAATGGGTTACACGTGGTCCAAACGGTCAAGTACCAGAGAGTCTGGCCTCGTCGATACGTCGACGGTCTCTGGTACCTCCGTCATCCAACCAAGTTACTTCAGGTAGTGCTTACACCTCTCTTACCTCTCCACGCCGCGGCCTGCTTCGTCTTCATCTGCGAGACGACGGCGTCGGACGAGTCAGGCTGAGGGCTACAACCTACTCACCTGGATACATGAGGGTATCGTCAGCGTACGCGATCTCGACCGGGCCGACGTTCAAGCACCTACGAAGAAATGGAGCCGAGTGGAACAAGTCAACTGTCTCATGTGCGGAAGCTCCGATTGGGAGCCCCGATTTCACGGGCGGGATCGCCTGCATCACGCGCCCGGCAAATTTACCCTCGTCGAATGTCGGTCCTGTTCTTTCCTATTTCTCTCCCCTCGCCCGGACCCCACTGAGCTCCCCTCGTACTATCCTGATGATTACCTTTCGTTTCGGCCGTCACTCCGCGAGGAACGATCGCGCCTTCGGAGGCTAGAACGGCTGATTGGACTACGACGCCGGGCTCAAGCGGTCATTCGCAACAAGTCGACTGGGCACCTGCTCGACGTCGGGTGTGGCACCGGTGACTTCCTTGAAGTGATGCAGCTCTACCCGGGCTGGACGGTCCAGGGGTTGGAGCCGCACGCTGCCGCCGCTGCGCGGGCGCGCAAGGAATATGGCGTTCCGGTCGAGGCCGTGTCGTTGGATCAGGCCGCTTTCCCGGACGAGACCTTTGATGCGGTGACTCTCTGGGACGTGCTCGAGCACGTCCCAGACCCCCGTGCAGCGCTGCGGAAGATCTATCGGATGCTGCGTCCCGACGGCATCGTCGTCATTGGCGTCCCAGACCGTGATTCCATCGACGCCAAGTTGTTTGGCCCCACGTGGGCCGGTTTGGACTTCCCGCGCCACTTCTCGGTTTTCGCCGCGCAACACCTCACTCGTTGCTGCGTCGACGCCTCGTTCGATGAGCCGACATTTGTTAACCTTAACGGTGGCTATCAGTCGTTCATTCTGAGCGTGCGTTTCTGGCTCGACGAGGACTGGGTGCCGAACTGGCTGCGTCGCGTCGTGATGACGTACGTTACCTCGGTTCCATTTCGCCTCGCCGCGATGCCATATTTCTCGGTCGTTCGATCGATGCGCCGGGGCGCCGCCCTCGTCGCGGTAGCTCGAAAGTTAGCGTAGACGTCGGCATGCTCTCGCAAGGTCTCCGCGACAGGTAGGAATGGCTCCATCCTTCGGGGGATGCCACGATAGAAATAGGCCTATTGACATCCCTCCGGCCTGGACCTATCATCCCCCATAGGTTGCGCGAGGCCGCAAGCCTGCCGGTCGCTTTGAGGCGAGCCGCGTCGGGATCGATCCATCCGACGGATAGGGAAGTCGGTGGAATGGGAGGTAGGATTCGTGGGTCTCATACGCGTCGGGTCTATGTTATCTCGACTTCGTATTGGAATGAGTGCCGGCGCCATTGTCGCAGGGTCGCTCTTGGTGGGCGCGGGAGCGCAGGCGAATCAGTCCCCAGTGAATTCTGCGTCGGTGCAGGCATCGACGATGAGCGCAGGTATCTCGATTCAGAACCTCGACAACACTCCTGGTTCGGCGACGGTCGACTACTACCCCGCGGGCGGGACAACTCCGGTGGCGTCACAGGTCGTCAATTTCCCGGCGAGTGGAAACGTGGCGATCTTTCCGATTGCGGCTCCAGCCGGATTTACCGGCTCGGCCGTGGTAAGCTCCGACCACAATGTGACGGCGATCGTGAACCTCCTACAGTCGAATCCAACTGCTGGTGAATCGTACGACGGCGTCTCGGTTGCTAACGCGACGACATCGGCATTTGCGCCAATCTTTATGCAGAACAACGGCGGCTACAGTTCGTCGCTGTACGTTCAAAATGCCAGCAACAGCGTCAACAACATCACAGTTAAGTTCATTGCCAATGGTGTTGTCGCGTCAACGCAGACGACGACTCTTCAACCGTACGGAAGCATTACCTATGACGCGTCCAACGATGGTCTAACCTCTGGGAAGTTCGTGGGATCCGCGACTATTACCGGGAGCCAACCTGTAGCGGTCGTCTCAAACGAGACGAACGGCACGCAGTTGTTCTCATATACCGGTGGTCCTGCTGGCGGATCTACCCTCTATGCCCCGTTACTTTTCACGAACAACGGCGGCTTTAGTTCAGGCTTGTCGGTTCAGAACGCCGATCCGTCAACAACCACGACGGTGTCGTTGTTCCTCAATGGGAGTGGCACGGCGGTACAAACGGCGCAATTGGCGCCTGGTGGATCAGTTTCCTGGTACCCGATACCGTCGACTAGCTTCGGCGGTGCCAAGTTTGTCGGGTCCGGCGTGATCACGTCGAGTCCACCGGTCGCACTACTAGGATCAGTCAACCAGCTCAACACAGCTACTGGTCAGGCGAGCGCCTATACCGCATTCTCGAGCGGAACGCCGTCGGCGACCGTGGATTTTCCGCTGGTCATGTTCAACAACGCTGGCTACTATACTGGTGAAAACATCCAAAACGTCGGCGCTTCACCGGCTACGGTCGACCTCTTGGTTAATGGTGCGATCGTACCAGGACAAACGCAGACAATTCAACCAGGCGCGAGCTACAACTGGTTCAATCCAAATGCAAACGTCGTGATTCCCGGGTCCAAGGTAAGCTCGGTTCAGGCGAAAGCACACGACCCGACATCGAAGCTCGTCGGGGTGGTTAACGAAATTACCTCTCCACAACAGTCTGGTGATACTTTCTTCGCGTACGAGGGTACTAATCAATAGATTCCATCGCTCTTTGTCGCCAACCGTGACAATCGGCCCACGACAGTGAGCCGTTAGCGGGATAGCAGAAGAACCCGTCTCAGATCGTTTGTCAGGCGAAAGCCGATGCGAAATGGGACGGGTTCTTTTTTGTTGAGCGGCCAGTGGATGCGGTCTTCTTGGACGGTGAAGACGCTGATAGTTTCAGCGGGTTAGACGGTATAAGGTCACGCCGTTTGCGGAGTAGATTGGGTCAAGGTGATTGGCGATAAGGTCCGCGACGAGCGCGTGGAAGTGGTTTGCGTACGGAGCGTCCGGAAGGTCCCATTTTGGGTTGACAAGTACATGGGTAAAACCCATGTCGTTCAGCTGACGAGCGAGGTCGCCATCAGTCGGAATTTGTTCGAATCGTACGACCCGCTGAGCGACGGGGTTCGCCCAGAAATATCGAATGTCCAGGTAAAACGCTCGGTCTTCGTACAGCAACAAGAAAATTCTGGCGTTTGACGGAAGATGGCTGTTCGCGTAGGCGAAGACCGGATATGCATCGACCCTGGTCGACAGAAAACTATCGCGAGATTGTTGACCCCGGATGAATGGTAGCGATGCCTCCATCGCTGTCCGGTTGAGAGCGAGTGGCGATTGGGTCAAGAACCATCCGGCTATTCCTATCGAGAGAATGAGGCGGCCGATCGGTCTCGCTTGTTTCAAAAAGTAGTCGGCTCCGACCCCGGCCAACAGGGCGAATACGAGCAACGATGTCGACAGGAATCGTGGCTGCTGGGTCAAATAGAACCAGACGACGCTTGATAGCGCGGCAAAAGCAACCAAGAGTGCGGTCAGAGGCCGTTCCCGTCGGACCAGGACCGCAACCGGCGCAAAGACGAGGAGCAGTGGGCCGAGCGGCGAACCAAAGCGATTAGTAGCGAACAAATTCCAGGGCAATCGCAGTAGGCTACCGAATGAGGTGCCCGTGCCAGTGCTGTGAAGATAGGCATTGTGAATCGTGGACCCGTAAGCGTCCCAGTTGAGACTCGGAAATATCGAATCGAGAAAGGGCCACACCGGATTTCCCGTGACGATCCAGCTCTTGACGTACCACGGAGCTGAGGCGAGCAGCGCCGTGCCCGCGAAAATGATGATACTTCGTGGATCGAGAGCGGGGTTTCGGCGCATTAATACGATGACAACGAGGATCGCGCCCAGGACGATCTCGACCGACGCACCGGTAAGCTTCGATCCGGCAGTGAATCCTGCCAGTAGACCACTCAGGACGAACCACTTGGTCGTACCTACGCGTAGCCCTTGGTACAACGCCACTATCGCGAGGAATCCGAAAAGAGACATTGGACCGTCGACCCGGCCAGTTCCAATGTAACGTTGGACGTCGGGGATCAGGGCGTAGAACGCACCAGCAAGTAGGCCGGAGCGAATGTTATAGAAGCGCGCACCTTCTACGGTGAGAACTGTAACCGTAACGGCAAAGATGAAGAGATTGAAAATCCCCGGAGCGATTTCTGAACCGAGTGCCAAATTTGCCGTGTACAGCATTTCGAAATTGAAAGGCCAATTGCTGTGCACAATATAGGGAATGTAAAAAATGCCATGATTTTCGAGATAGAGCCTTGGGATCGCGAAGTGGTATGCTATCGTGTCCCAGTCGACGGGTGGCACAAGAGCATTTGCGGTCGCGGCAAAAACAATAGTTCCTCCAATGACGGTAAGAGCCACAATCGAAAGCGGATCCCAACCGACAAGTTTGGTCGTATTTGAAACTTGAGCAACCGAGGAATTCCAAGTCGATCGACCGAACGGGGTCGAAATCGCAAGGATTATTCCGATCACGATTACCGCGGCGAGCACATAAGGATAGAGTAGACCCGTGACACCGAGGGCCAGAGCACCGAGGCTAAAAACTCCAAGACCAACTGATACCGCGTAGAAGCCGGATGCAGGCTCTTTTGAATCGAATCGAAGCGCACGAAGCACGCAACATCCATAACCGAACGCGGCGACAGTCATCGAAACGACCACGCCAATGTCTCTGGCATAGCCAATTGCTCGATGTGCAATCAGAGGAACGTCGCCGCGGCTAAACCCAAAGTAGTAGGCGACGACTATCGCCAGAGCCGTAAGATAGATCCACCAGCCAGCGCGCCATCCTATTAGAACTGCGAATGAAAGAAACTCGCGTCGTGGATGAGAAAGCGAATAAGGAGAACTTGCAGGGGATTGATTCGATTCACCTTGGGGTAACGGAGTTGGTGTGTTTGACACAATTCGCCTCGGTTCCAACGATCGCAATCGGGGTGAGAACCAGCCTCCGTCTAATTCGGTACCTCTAGCAACCATCCGCCGAGCAGGTCTAGCCCGGGCAATTCACTTTCGATTGCGATGGCGCCGCCATTGTACTAGAATGGCCGCGATTCAGCCCTCCACTTTGTAAGGCTGCGGTGTGACGACACGACTCGTGGTCCAGGTTCCGTGCTTCAACGAGAGCGACACAATTGGTACGGTCATCGCCGACATTCCCCGAATTGTCGATGGTGTCGACGAAGTCCTGGTGCTTATCGTCGACGATGGGTCGACCGACGATACGGCCGCCGCTGCCTTCGCGGCCGGTGCCGACTTTGTCATTCGGCACGCCGGTAATCGGGGTCTCGCGGCGGCGTTTCGAACCGGCCTCGACGCGGCATTGCGCCTCGGCGCTGACATCGTGGTCAATACCGACGGGGACAACCAGTATCGAGGCTCCGATATTCCTCGACTGGTCGAACCCATCGTCCGAGGCCGGGCCGACCTTGTCGTAGGAGATCGAGATCCGGCCACCGTTGAGCATTTCAGCCCGGCTAAGCGGAGCCTTCAAGTTCTGGGTAGTCTGGTCGTCCGCTGGCTCTCCGGCGCCAGCGTTCCGGACGCTCCGAGTGGTTTTCGCGCCCTGTCCCGCGAGGCGGCCATGCGTCTGAACGTGGTGACGAGTTATTCGTACACGCTCGAGACGATCATCCAGGCCGGTGCGCAGAGGATGGCGGTTGCAAGCATCCCGATTTCGCCGCGACATACCCCACGCAAATCGCGACTGGCTCGGGGAATGTTCGAGTATGTTCGGCGGTCGATGGCCACGATCGTTCGAGCTTACGCAATGTACCGCCCGCTCCGAGTGTTCCTCGCCGTGAGCTGCGTCCTTTTCTTACCGGGACTCCTCGGCGCGTTGCGTTTCATCTGGTTCTACCTCGCGGGATCCGGCTCTGGTCACATCCAATCCTTGATCCTGAGTGCCGTGCTTCTGATAGTCGGCTTCCAGGTTGGGCTGATTGGCCTGGTCGCCGACCTCATCGCGGCCAACCGTCGACTGGTCGAGGAATCGCTCTACCGGCTGCGTCGGCTTGATCCAGATAATAGTCCGAGACCGGACCACGCGAGTGGGCTAAGAGGCCGAACCGGTCGAGAATTCGATGAACCACGGAGCATCAGGCGTGTCTAACGTCGTCAACCGGACTGAGTACCTCAACGCCATCCGTCAAACCCTTCCACATCGCTATCCATTTCTGCTGGTCGATCGGGTCCTCGAAGTCTCGGCCGATGGAAAGCGCGCGGTTGCAATCAAGAACGTCACCGCGAATGAGCCGTTCTTTCAGGGCCACTTCCCGGACAACGCGATCATGCCGGGTGTTCTGATCGTCGAGGCGCTTGCCCAGGCGGGAGGAGCGTCTCTACTTGGTCCCGTCTCGGCCCAGGGGAAATTGGCGATGCTCGCGGGTATCGACGGGTTCCGCTTCCGAAAGCCGGTCGTTCCCGGTGACACCCTGCGGCTTGAAGTTGAGCTGACCAAACTGCGCGGACCAGTGGGCAAAATCCACGGACGCGCCCTCGTCGACGGCGATCTCGTGGCGGAGGGCGAAATCACGTTCGCTCTCGTTTCCATCCAATCCAACGAACGAGAGTAATTTGCGCATCAGTTTCGTCGTCCCTGGCCTCACGCTATCTGGCGGAATGCTGTCGGTCATCGAGATTGCAAACGCTCTGAGTAGGCGTGGACACGACGTTGTCCTCGTGTCTCCTCGAGTGATGGATGAGTCGCGACATCTCTTAGACGACACCGTTCGGGTCACGTGGACTAGATCGGGTCTAGTCCCGCTGCCAAATCGACATTTGACGAACGCAATCATCGCGCTCGAAATGGCAGCCCTGACGCCGCCGTCTGATTTCCTCGTCGCCACCTACGCCCCAACCGCGATTCCCGTTCTCTTCGCGGCACACCTCGGGCGTGGTCAACCCTACTGGTGGTACGCGGATTACGAGGAAATGTTCGAAGCGCGACCGGTGGAAGCTCGGATCCTCCGACATCTTCCCAGATACTTTCGACGAATTCTCGCAAACTCCGGGCCGGCAGCCGAGGATATTCATACGCTGAGCGGCGCGCAAGCCGTGCGCGTTGGGATCGGGCTCCCGACGCGTCATAACTTCGGTCCACCGACTTCAGAAACCGACCGTGCCCAAGTGGCAATGTACGTTGGTGACTCACGGCCTCGAAAGGGCCTGGATGATTTTCTGGCTGCCGCGGAGATCGCTCGACATTCGCTTCCCGAGCTTCGCCTCGTCGTCGTCACAAAAGATGAGCCTTCGATTCAGTCGTCCATTCCCTACCAGCACGTCGTTCGTCCGAGTGGTCAGACTCTTGGCGATCTCTATCGATCGTGTGGCGTGTTTGCTTCCACCTCGTGGTACGAGAGTCTCGGTCTGCCGGCAATCGAAGCGATGGCCTGCGGCGCGCCGGTTATCGTGACCGACCAACGTGGCGCTCGCGACTTCGCGGTCGACGGCGAAAACGCCCTGGTGGTTCCGGTCCAATCGCCGCACGCCGTTGCCGCCGCGATGATCCGAATTCTTCGTAACCCAGAACTTGCCCGCGCGCTTTCGCGATCCGGTCTCGCGACGGCTGCCAGATACCGGTGGGAGCAAACTACCGATCGCTTCGAAGCGGCGTTGGGGATCGCTCCAATGGCTTCTGGGGTGGCCTGATCGTGTCTCCGAATGTGCCGGGCTATGATCACGCCATCGCGGCCAGACAATTGACTCCAAGTCCTCCCTTCGTCGTCGCCGTCGTCTTGAATTGGAATCTCCCATCGCAGACGTTGACGTGCATTCGGCACCTCTTACTGAGCGACTACCCCCGGCTGTCGATCGTCGTCGTCGACAACGGCTCGACCGACGATTCAGTTGCCGTCATTCACGCGATGTTCCCAACGATTGACCTCATTGCCCTCGCGGAGAATCGTGGGTATGCCGGAGGAAATAACGCTGGGATCGCTTGGGCTCTCGAACGGGGCGCCGACTACGTCCTACTCGTCAACAATGACGCCGTTCTTGCGACAGACGCGGTGACGAAGCTGCTTCTCGGGGCCGGAAACAGCGCGGAAATCGCAACACCGAGAATCGATCACGCGTCGACCAACCAGCTCTGGCACGCGGGAGCGCGCCTTGGGCGGTTTAACCCCCTTCCGCGTGCCGTCAACGAGAACGAGTTGGGGAATGGGACCTCGATCAACGTCGATTTCGCCGTGGGCTGCGTTCTCCTCGTGCGCCGAGACGTGTTTGAGGTAGTCGGCTTGCTCGACGAACGTTATTTTGTCTATTACGAGGACCTGGATTTTTCGACAAGAGTCCGAGCCGCCGGCTTCCGGATCGTCGCGGTGCCCGCGTCCCGAGCCTGGCACGAAGTCGGCGCCAGCACACGAGATGACAGCCCGCACCGCACCTATCTCCTCATGCGGTACGGTGCGGTTTGGGGCTCGGGGCAGCCTTGGAGCATTGCCGGAATTGCCTGGCGACTCAGCCTCGTCGCTCACCTGATTCGGGCCGGCCTCGCGTCTTTACGAGCTCGCGATGGCCGGATTGCACTCGGTGCTCTTCGAGGTCTCCGAGATGGATTGTTCTCCGCTGATTCGCGCATCCCGCGGATTCCCAGAGTTAACCTGGTTCAGAAATCTGGTGAATCCTGACCAGGCGCTTAGAGGGTGTCTGATAAGCATCGTCGCCGGTCGGGTGCCGATCGCCGTCGGCCGA
>CAZBQK010000013.1:0-43511 GCA_964493975.1 uncultured Dehalococcoidales bacterium
ATTCGTTTCTACCCGACTGGGTCTCGACCATTATCACGATCGTTCTGTCGATTTCTTTCTTTTTCGCAGTCGCGACGATTATCGTCATGCTCCTGGTCTACTTCGAGCGCCGCGTCATCGCCTGGATGCAAGACCGACTGGGTCCGAACCGGGTCGGTCCGGAAGGGCTCCTGCAGCCGGTCGCCGACGTTTTGAAGCTGCTGGCGAAGGAAGACATTGTCCCGGCTAATGCCGACGCTCTGGTCTTCAAGCTCTCCACCTTCGTGATGGTAACCTCCGCCCTCCTCGTGTACACCGTCGTCCCCTTCGGTCCCAACATGATAATTTCGAACCTCAATATTGGAATCCTCTTCGCCGTGTCGATCTCGTCGATCGGCGCGGTCGGAATGCTGATGGCCGGCTGGGGCTCGAACAACAAGTACGCGCTCCTCGGAGCGATGCGCGCCGCGGCGCAGGTCGTGAGCTACGAAATACCACTCGTGTTCTCAATTATCGGCGTCATTATGATCACCGGCTCGCTCTCGACCGTCAGCATCGTCAATGGTCAGGCCGCCTGGTTTGGCTGGCGCTGGAACATTCTTCTGCAGCCAATTGGCTTCATTGTCTACTTCGTGTCGGCAACCGCCGAGCTCAACCGAACCCCGTTCGACCTGATGGAGGCCGAGTCGGAGCTGATCGCCGGGTACCACATTGAATACAGCGGCATCCGTTGGGCGCTGTTCTTTCTCGCCGAGTACCTCAATGCTTTCGCGATAGCCGCGCTGGGCGCGACTCTCTTCTTTGGCGGATGGCTCGGCCCGATACTCCCACCGTACGTCTGGTTCCTGATCAAGACATTCGCTCTGTTCTTTGTCTTCTACTGGTTCCGAGGCACGCTGCCGCGGGTCCGGATCGACCAGCTAATGGGCCTCGCCTGGCGGTACCTCCTGCCGGCTGCGCTGGTGAACGTCGTGATCACCGGCATCGGCATCGCGGTCTATCAGGCGCTCGCCACCTAGGAGGAATTCAATGCTCGGCACTGGAATAATCAAAGGGATGAAGCTCACCTTCGAGCACATGTTGAAGCCGAAGGTGACCGTGTCGTATCCCGAGGAGCGGGTCTACTCTCCACCTCGCTTCCGCGGCGCTCCGGCGTGGGTGTTTGCCCCGAACGGTCACGCCCGTTGCGTCGGCTGTGGTATCTGCGTGATGGCCTGCCCCCACGGCGTGATCGAGATGCGGACCTCCGAAGCTCCGGGAAAGATTAGAATGGTCGATTATTATTCGATACACATTACCCGTTGCTTATTTTGCGGGCTCTGTGTCGAGGGCTGTCCCTTCCGGGCAATCGAAATGAGTGACGAGTTCGAGCTCGCCGGTTATCAGCGAAACGATCTTACCTACACCCTGGCCGATTGGCTCGGCAAAAATGACCGCGAGTACCGCGACGCGCCCCGGCCTCAGGTGGCCACGTGACGACGGACAACTGGGTTTCGATCAGCTTCGTCATCCTAGCCGTCTTGATGGTAGGTAGCAGTCTCGCCGTTGTTCTCGTTCCCAGGATCGTCCACTCGGCGTTGGCGCTGGTGTTCTTCTTCTTTGTGATCTCCGGGATTTACATTTTGCTTCAGGCCGAATTCATCGCCGCCACGCAGGTCGTGATCTACGTCGGCGCGATAACGGTGTTATTCCTGTTCGCGATCATGTTGACCCACCACAGCGACTCTCCCGACAGTAACCCCGGTAACTCTCAATGGCCCGCCGCCGCTTTAGTAGCCGTGGCCACCTTTGGGACATTTGGGGCAGTCCTGGGTGGTCAGGTTTTTCCCGCGAGCAACGCGGCGACGCCGGGAGGCGTGGCCGACGTAACCCGAACTCTCGGTCAGCTTCTGATGGGTCCGTTTATTTTACCGTTCGAGATCGCTGGCCTCCTCCTGTTAGCCGCGATGATTGGGGCCATCGTCATCGCGAAGGAGTCCTAGCGCCGATGCCGATTACCCTCAACCATTATCTACTGCTCAGCGCCCTAATTTTTTCAATTGGGCTTTTTGGCGCGCTCTCCAAGCGAAACGTGGTGGCGATCCTGATGTCGATTGAGATCATGTTCAATGCCGTCAACATCTCGCTCGTGGCTTTCTCGCGCTATCTGCCAGTCACGAGTGGCAACCCCGCGAGCGGCCTGAACGGTCAGATTTTGGCCCTTTTCATCATCGCCGTTGCCGCGGCCGAAGCCTCGGTTGCGCTTGCGATTATCCTCGCGATCTACCGCGGACGTCGGACCGTCAGCATCGACGACGTCAATCTGATGAAGTGGTAGAGGGAGCCGCATGCCGTCGTTTATCTGGCTAATTCCGGCTCTCCCGGTTGCCGGTCTCCTCGTCATCGTCCTGCTGACCCTCGGTCGTCCGCGCGTCAGCGGCCTGGTCGCGATTCTTGCGATCGGCGCCGCCTTTGTCCTGTCATTATTCGCGCTAATCGCGGCAGTTGGTCGCGGCGCGGGGGCCGGCCCTGCCGTCGTCATGTTCCCGTGGTTCACGGCGGGAACGACAACGCTGAGCCTGGGCGCTATCTTCGATCCTCTCGCCGCGACGATGCTCGTCGTCGTCACCTTTGTCAGCTTGTTAGTTCAGATCTATTCCCAGGGCTACATGGCGGGCGATCCTGGCTTCAGCCGGTATTTCGCCTTCATGTGTCTCTTCACCTTTTCGATGCTCGGAATCGTTCTCGCGCCGAATTTCCTCCAGATGTACATCTTCTGGGAGCTGGTCGGGTTGTCGTCCTACCTGCTGATCGGCTTCTGGTGGAATCGGCCGCCGGCCTCGGCCGACCGACCGGCACCCGCCACGGCGGCGCTCAAAGCCTTCGTTACCACCCGCCTTGGCGACCTTGGATTCCTAATTGGGATCTTGATCCTTTTTACGCAGACCCATTCATTCGACTTTGACAAGATCGAGGCAGCCGTCAAGGGAGGCGGCCTGAACACCGGCCTCCTGGCAGCCGCGATGGTCCTTGTCTTCATGGGTGCGGTTGGAAAGTCGGCCCAGTTTCCTCTTCACGCCTGGCTGCCCGATGCGATGGAAGGCCCGACTCCGGTTAGCGCCCTGATCCACGCGGCGACAATGGTCGCGGCCGGGGTGTATCTCGTCGCGCGGACCTTCCCACTTTTCCAGGCCTCCCCAACCGCGATGCTCGTCGTCGCCTGGGTTGGCGGATTCACCGCAATCTTCGCGGCAACCCAGGGCCTGGTCATGAGCGACATCAAGCGGGTCCTGGCGTACTCGACAATCAGTCAGCTCGGCTACATGATGCTCGGGCTGGGCGTCGGGAGCCTGACCGCGGGAACCTTTCACCTGGTTTCTCACGCGTTCTTCAAAGCGCTCCTGTTCCTCACGGCGGGTGCGGTTATCCATAACACCAACGGCGAGCAGAATATGTTCTACATGGGCGGCCTGTTCCGGAAAATGCCGGTGACGGCCGTGACCTTCCTGATCGGCGCGCTCGCCCTGGCTGCCGTTCCACCGTTCAGTGGGTTCTGGAGCAAAGACGAAGTTTTGACCGCAACCTTTGAGAGCGGCAACACAGTTCTGTTTCTCTTTGCACTCGTGACGGCCGGTCTCACGTCGTTTTACATCTTCCGATCGTGGTTCCTGACCTTCCTCGGAGAACGTCGGCTGAATCCGGAGCTTGCCCAGGCTGCGTCCCACGGCGGGCATGATAGCGGCCACGGTCACGATGCCCACGGACACGGGAGTCCCGGCGACGTCCACGAATCGCCGTCGGTCATGACGATCCCGCTGATGATCCTTTCCGTCTTCGCCGTTTTCTTCGGACTGATCGGCTCTCCCTTGTTTCACGGTGCTTTCCAGGAGTTTATCGCTGGACCCGGTGAAGCGTACGGGCAGCTAAATGTCCCCCTCGCCAGTCTCTCAACCGTCGTCGGATTATTTGGAATACTCCTGGCGTGGGGCTTCTATGGCGGACGCTGGTTCTCGGCCGCCGCGGTGACCCGGGCCTTTCAGCCGGTCTACGTCCTCCTCGTCAACAAGTATTACGCCGACGACATTTACAATTGGGTTGCCGGCAACGCGCTCCAGGTCTTCTCGCGAGGACTGGCGTGGTTCGATCGCAATATCGTCGACGGCGTCGTGAACGGCGTGGCGTGGCTAGCCTACACCGTCTTCGGGTGGACGCTTACGCGAATCGAAAGCGGCCGATTGCCGAACTACGCTCTCGTCTTTTTCCTCGGAGTGATCGTCGTCGCCGGGGTCGTCGTCGGCATCCCGGTCGGTCGGTAGTTTCGGTCCAGGAGACACAGGTCATGCTTTCCGCCATCATCTTCGTACCGCTCCTGGGCGCGGCCGCGATAAGCTTGATTCCCGGGCGTCGGGTCGACCTGATTCGGTTGACCGCGGCGATCTTCTCCGCCCTGGCGTTCGTGTTGAGTGCCGTCCTGTACATGACCTTCGATCCCAGTCACGTCGGGCTTCAGTTTATCGAGAAGGCTGACTGGGTGGCGCTGCCCAGCGTTGGGGTTAGTTACTTTGTCGGCGTCGACGGCCTTAACCTCCCGATGGTGCTGTTGACGACACTGCTGTCGCTGCTCGCGGTGCTCGCGTCCTGGAAAATCGATCTGCGGCCCAAGGCTTACTTTCTGCTTTTGCTCTTACTCGAGACGGGCGTCACCGGCGTCTTTGCGTCGATGGACTTTTTCCTTTTCTTCCTCTTCTGGGAAGTCGAGCTTATTCCGATGTATCTGCTCATCGGCATCTGGGGCGGACCGCGCCGCGAGTACGCGGCGATAAAGTTCGTGATTTATACTCTCGCCGGGTCGGCGCTGATGCTCATCGGTATTCTCGCGCTGTACTTCTACGGGACTCCTCACACTTTCGATATGACCGTACTCGCCCATCAGAAGTACGACATCGTCTTCGCGACCCAGGTCTTCCTACTGCTCTTTGCCGGTTTCGCCGTCAAGCTGCCCGTGTTCCCGTTCCACACCTGGCTTCCGGACGCGCACGTCCAGGCGCCGACGGCCGTCAGTGTGTTACTGGCCGGCGTGCTGCTGAAAATGGGCGGTTACGGCATGCTCCGAGTGCTGGTTGGGATGTTGCCGGACGCCACGATGTACTGGGCCTGGCTTCTTGGTGGCCTGGCAGTCATCAGCATTCTCTATGGCGCCTGCGTTTCGATGGTACAACGCGACTTGAAGTCGATGGTGGCGTATTCGTCGGTGAGCCACATGGGGTACGTCCTCCTTGGCATCGCGGCGATGACGTCGCTCAGCCTCAACGGTGCGGCGATTCAGCTGTTCACCCACGGCACCATCACCGGCCTCCTCTTCTTGCTCGTGGGCAACCTGTACGATAAGGCGCATACCCGGATGATCCCCGATTTCGGCGGGATCGCGAAGCGAACGCCAATGCTCGCCCTTCTCTTTGTGATGGCGGGACTCGCGTCACTTGGACTGCCGGCGATGAGCGGCTTTATCGCCGAGTTCACTGTCTTCATCGGCTCGTACGTGACCTGGCCGGTCTACACGATTCTTGGTGCCACCGCGATTGTCATCACCGCCGGTTACATGCTCTGGATGGTACGGCGCGTCTTCTTCGGGCCTTTCAACGAGCGCTGGGAGCACCTGACCGACGCGCGAGGTCTCGAGCTTGTCCCGCTCGTCGCGCTGATGGCCGTCATCTTTCTCGTCGGAATTTATCCGGCGATCTTGACCAATGTTGTCGCCAGCGGCGTCGCTCCTCTAGTTAGCACGACGGCGCACCAGGCGAAGGATCTAGCGGGAGGACTCGCGCTCACGCCGGTCTTAGGGAGGCTGCCGTGAACTTCACCCTTCTCCTGCCAGAGGTCGCGATGGGGATCCTGGCCCTCGTCCTGGTCGTTGCGGACCTGCTAACGTCGGACAAATCGAAGACGTGGCTCGCGTATCTCGCCGTCCTTGGGTTGATCGTGCCGGCCGCGCTGGTCGTGTTGGTGAGTCAGACGCCGGGCGTCTCGTTTACCGAATCGCTGGCGACCGACGCCCTGAGCACTCTGTTCCAGCTGATCGTGCTGGCGAGCGCGGCGATCGTTATTCTGTCGTCCATCGACTACATGCGTCGTCGGTCGCGCTATCAGGGTGAGTTCTACGCGCTGGTGATCTTCGCGACGCTCGGCGCAATGTTCCTGGCTAGCGGCAACGAACTGATCACGCTGTACGTGGCGATCGAGCTGACGAGCATTAGCCAGTACGTTCTCGCGGGGTTCGTCAAGGGTGATTCCCGATCGAGCGAGGCTGGAATAAAGTATCTTCTGCTTGGCGCGCTGTCTTCGGCTGTCCTACTGTACGGTATAACAATGATGTATGGAGCGACTGGAACGACGACGCTTCCCGGTATTTCGAAGGCGTTGTCGGTTGGGCCAGCGTCGCCGATCGCACTCCTTGGGGTGGCGCTTCTCATCGCGGGATTCGGCTTCAAAATGGCGGTCGTCCCGTTCCAGATGTGGGTTCCGGACGTGTACCAGGGCGCACCGACGCCGACGACGGCGTTCCTGTCGGTCGCGTCCAAGGCGGCGGGCTTCGCAGTCGTTTTGCGTGTGTTCGGAACCGGGTTGCACCCGCTAGGTAACCTCTGGGCAGCCGCGTTTGCTGGCCTAGCCGTGCTGACGATGACCGTTGGAAACGTGGCGGCTCTTCGGCAGACGAACATCAAGCGCATCATGGGCTATTCCAGTGTCGGTCAGGCCGGCTATGCGCTGACCGGCTTGGCGGCGGCTCGGCACGAAACGGCGACCGGGCTCTTGTTCTTTCTGATTGCCTACGCCATGACCAACCTCGGAGCCTTCGTCGCCATCATCTACTTTTCTAACCGATTGGGAAGCGATGAGCTGTCGGAATATAACGGCTTGTCGCGCCGATCGCCGGCCATGGTGCTCGTCCTGACGATCTGTCTGCTTTCACTCGTCGGACTTCCCCCAATGGTTGGGTTTTGGAGCAAGGTCTACCTCTTCTTGTCCGTCTTCGACGTTGGGTTGGTGTGGCTCGTCGTCATCGGCCTGTTGAACAGCGCCCTCGCGGCGTACTACTACCTGAAGATCGTCCACGCCATGTACCTGAAGCCGCCGACGAATGAGAAGTCGCTCGCTTTGGACGTGCCTGCCTCCGCCGCGGCCGTCGTGGCCCTCGCGTGCGTCATTGTCGCGGGGGTCATCCCCACGCCTTTGATCAACGCGGCCAGCGCGGCGGCTAGCGTCATCTTCCCTCAGTAACCCGCGACGAAGGAGTGGGCGTGCGCCAGATCGAAGATGTAGCCGTTCAGGCATTTCGCGATCGCCACGGGGTGAGCCCTGGCGTCGTCGCGAGCGCGCCAGGACGGGTCAACCTTATTGGAGAGCACACCGACTACACCGGTGGATTCGTCTTCCCTTGCGCCATCGATCGCCGGATCGCAGTGGCGATGGGTCAAGGTCCAGGCGAGATCCTCTCGGTCGATTTTGGCGAGTCCCGACCGTTTGGTCCGGCCGACCGAACCTGGGCGGATTATCCCCGAGGCGTCGCTTGGTCACTCAACGAGGCGGGGTTTAACGTCGGGCCAGTTCGCATGGCGATCGCGGGGGACGTCCCACTTGGCTCCGGCCTGTCCTCCTCGGCCGCGATCGAGTGCGCCACCGGCGTTGCCTATGACGCGCTTTTTGACCTCCAGATCCCGCGCCAGCGAATGGCAAAGCTCTGTCAGCGGGCCGAGAATGGCTTCGTTGGAGTCAACTGTGGGATTATGGACCAATACGCGTCGCTCCTTTGCGTGGCTGGATCAGCCCTGCTGGTCGACTGTCGCTCGCTCGAGGCGGACTCTGTCCCCCTTGACCTCGAGCGAGCCGGGCTTTCTCTAATTGTTTGCGATACCCGCGTCCCGCGGAACCTGGCGGCGACCGGCTATAACGAGCGTCGGGCGACGGTCGAGGCGGCCGCCGTGACACTGGGCGTCCCCCAGCTACGGGATGCTACCGAATCCGACCTCAACCGCCTGTCAGGGATCGCCCTCAAGCGTTCGCGCCACGTCGTGACCGAAAACGCCCGGGTCCAGGCAGCCGCGGCCGCCCTGCGACGCGAAGATTATGTCGAGTTTGGGCGGCTCATGTCCGCATCGCACGCGTCGCTCCGCGACGACTACGAGGTATCGGTGCCCGAGCTGGACGCGTTTGTCGGCGTTTCCGAATCCTCTGGCGCCCTCGGAGCGCGACTCACCGGCGCCGGCTTTGGCGGTTGTGCAATCGCACTCGCTCCGACCGAACGGGTCGCGAACTTACAGTCCTCCGTTGAGAAACACTTCCAAGCCCAGGGTTTTCGAGCGCCGGTGTTCTTCGTATTCCTACCATCGGCGGGAGCCGACGTGGCTGACCGGGCGGTTTAGGCAGCCGCTCGAATTATGTTGGTCGCCTGACTGCAAATCCCTCTCCCCACGGGAGATGGGAAAGAGGCACGACCCGCGGCCAACTTAGTATCCATTCGCTCTACCCCGGCTTCCGCTCCTCCGGCATCGCGCGTAGCCTTTCCGCCGCGGATTCGGGCGTGAGGTCGCGTTGCGCTTCGGCAAGGAGCTCATAGCCAACCATGAACTTTTTCACGGTGGCCGAGCGCAGTAGCGGTGGCAAGAAGTGGGCGTGTAGCCACCAGTGGGCGTGATCCCGGGCATCGTAGGGAGCGCCGTGCCAACCCATGCTGTATGGGAACGACACGTCAAACAGATTGTCGTATTTCGTTAGTAAGCGTTTGAGAATACTCGCGAGGGACCGTTGTTCCTGGTCCGAAAGATCGGGGAGCCGGGTTACTCTTCGGCGAGGCATCAACAGGGTCTCAAAAGGCCAGATCGCCCAGAACGGCACCACGGCGAGCCAGTGCTCGTTCTCGACGACAGTTCGCTCCCTGAGCAAGGCTTCGCGTTCCAGGTAGTCCCCGACCATTGGCGAGCCCGTACGCTCAATGTACGCGCGCTGACAGGTATCCTCGCGAGACACGAGATTTGGAAGCGAAGCGGTCGCCCAGATCTGTCCGTGGGGATGAGGGTTTGAGCTGCCCATGACCTCGCCCTTGTTCTCAAACACCTGGACCCACCGAAAGCGTTGACCCAGCTCCGCGGTTTGGGCTACCCAGACCCGAACGACCGCCCGAATCTCGTCATTGGAAAGATCCGGAAGGCTGAGGTCGTGTCGAGGCGAAAAACAGACGACCCGGCACGTCCCAGATTCTGGAACCGCCCGAAAGAGAAGATCGCTATCCGCGGTCCGAGCGATCACACCGGGGGTGAGCGCCGCGAAATCATTCGTAAAAACGTGAGTTCCAGAGTAGTGCGGATTCTTTTCGCCTCCAGCCCGCTTGTTTCCCGGACACAGGTAGCAGGCCGGGTCGTAAGCAGGTCGCGACGGACTCGCTGGACGCTCCACCTGGCCCTGCCACGGCCGGGTCGCGCGTTGAGGCGACACCAGGATCCACTCGTCGAGGAGAGGATTGAAGCGCCGGTGGGAGATGGTGGCGAGCTCAAACATGCACGCTCACACCTACCGAAATGCCATGTGTCACGGACCGGGTCTGCCTCCAATATACTGATCGACCTTGCGGACACTCTCCTGTCAGGACGCTAGGGACGGTCGGTCGTGCTATACTTTTCCAACCGACTCCTGGGAGTGGATGGGGCCCGGTGGCTTTCCTGGTCTTCAAAACCAGTGCGGGGGCGCTAGCGCGTTCCTGGGTGGGTTCGACCCCCACGCACTCCCGCCCCAATTCAGCACCTGGTTAGCTTGTCGTTTTGTATCGGTTGACCCGCCGACGCAACTTTGTATCTTCTTGGACGAAGTCGGAGACGGTCTTCAGGACTGCTCCGGCGGCCAGCAACATCTCCGACGCATCGCGAGCAATGCCAATCCATCCGGTGGCTCGGACAGCTTCGACTGGCTTCACCTCCTTCGATTCCCGTCCCGTGGCAAGCGACCGAACGAATCCGATCGCCTTCTTGACCTCTTTGCTCGCGGCGCTGGCCCCTTCGTACGATGACAATTCCGGGCGGCCTAAGCGGTCGGAGGCAGCCTCGCCCGGTCGGCTCATCAGAATCCGCCGGACAACCTCTCCAATCGCGAAGGTTATCAAAAAGAATGCGATGCCACGAATAGCCTTGGTCACGGCAAACCTCTTGCGTCATTTATTTTGCGGCCCACGAAGACTCCTGTGGTAGAATGGCCGCGAAAGCCGCTCCCGCGGCCATCGACATCTTGTGGTGACATCGAGGTGGGGGGACGGATGATCCACGACAACGTCTCCGTTCAGGATCGCGATCTGTTAGCACGCCTAACCGCGTACTTCGACCACATTGACCTGCGACTTCGCGAAGGCCAGGGCTGGTTGATTTTCAATTCGGATCGCGGGCGAACCAGGCGCATTTCTCAGTTCATCGGCGACCGACTCCGGGAATATCGGCCTCTTGTTTCGTCCTACCTGGTCCCGTGGCGCGATTTTGCGCTTAACGCGTATATGGTCAAGGTGGAGCTCGTCTCGCCGAGCAGCGCGGTCGATGCGACGACGGCCGACCCTCGCCAGAAGCAAGAATACGCGATTGCCGGCCGAGTATCGCAGGACATGTACTACCACATGTGCTACAGCGACTTGCTGATCCTCTCCGGTCTGGATCCGGCCTACCCGCACGAGCTCGGCTACCTCGATCAAATCGTCAACGCCCGGCACGAGAATCGCCGCCCATCGATCCTGATCTCACCACGCATGCCGCACGAGCTCGAGGCGGGCTTTGAGACACTTGCCGGGCGGAGCGGCGACCAGGCGTGGCAGCGGTTCTTCGGAAAGCTGTATGACACCTGCCTAATTGCGCTGTGACGTGAGTAGAGCGGCGGGGCCGCGGCGTCTATCCGATTGACGTCAAACGCACCGCTCTATTCTACGCGACCCCCGTCGCCCGGTCGAGACGGTTCGTGGCCCTTGTCGGCACGATTGGCCGTGGTAGAATGATCCTGGGAAAGGATGCGAGCCCTCTCGTGACATCTCGAATTCGAAGCTAAACTTACACGCTGATCCGACGGCTTCGAACGCGAGAACTGGACGGAGGAGTCAGTATCAACCCGCACCACCCAGCATTACACGAGGCGTCCATGTCGCGCCTGTGGAGGAAATCTTGGCTACCAAGCCCGTCGCGATCTCCGATCGCACCTTTGATACCGAAGTCTTGCAGTCCACTACCCCAGTCCTTGTCGACTTCTGGGCTACATGGTGCGGCCCCTGTAAGATGATCGCGCCCGTCCTGGAAGAGATCGCTGGAGAAAAGGACGGCCAGCTCAAGATCGCGAAGCTAGACGTCGACCAGAACCCGGATACCGCTCAGAAGTTTGGAGTCATGAGCATCCCGACGCTTCTACTCTTCAAGAATGGCGAAGAGGTATCACGGATCGTCGGCTACCGCTCGAAGAACCAGCTCGTTCAGCAGCTGGAAAAAGCGTTCTAGAGAACTGTCTTCCGACTACAGTTGATCGCAACTTCATGTAGGGGCGCACGGCCGTGCGCCCCTACGCGTTTGTCGGTTCGCCATCCGTCCACTTTACCTTCGCCCGGTGATACCAATTTGGGGTCGACCGGTGCCCAATTGCTACGCGATGGCGTCGATCATGTCGCGAATCCGGTCGGCCCCGATTCGGGTCGGACAGACCGTCTGAAGCCCCAAGGTATTGTAGGTGTCCTCACGGATTGGATCTTTCATCTGACTGATCACCCGAGGGACGCCCAGCAGGTGCTTCGCGACTTGCGAGGCCATCGCGTTCGTGTTATCGCCGTCGGTTAACGCGATAAACGCATCCGCGCCCTGGACTCCATTATCGCGAAGCACGTCGACGTCAATCCCGTTCCCAACGGCGAGGGTGCCCTTAAAGGACGAGGGCAGGCGGAAGAAATCGTCGGGATTTTGGGAGATGACCGTTACGTTATGTCCGCGACGGTCGAGACGCTCGGCGACCTGAGCCCCCAGTCGACCACAACCCAAAACGACCACGCGCACGGGACCGCTTAGCCTCCGAGCGACGAAATCGCCGGTTCGAGACGATTGATGACTCCATCGCTAATCTCGTACGTCACGTGAGCGATCTGGGTAATGGTGGGATCGTGGGTCGCGATGACGACCGCGACACCGTCTTCTTGACTCGCGATGCGTCGAAACAGCGACATGATTTGAAGTCCGGTCCCGCTATCCAATTCGCCAGTCGGCTCGTCTGCCAAGATCAGTGGTGGGCGGTTGCTAATGGCACGGGCGATCGCGACGCGTTGTTGCTCGCCACCGCTCAGCTCGAACGGACGGTGATTCATCCGTTTGCCCAACCCAACCATCTGAAGCAATTCGACGGCCCGACGGTAACGGTCTGCCCGCCCCATACCGGCGATGTGCATCGGCAGCTCGACGTTCTCAATTGCCGACAGCACCGGAATGAGAGCGAACGACTGAAACACGTAGCCGATCATCTTCCGCCGGAGCTCGGTTAGCTGTTGATCCGGCAATCTTGAAAGATCCTGGCCCTTGACGAAAACCCGGCCGGAGGTTGGCTTGTCGAGACCACCAATGATGTTGAGAAGGGTCGTCTTGCCGGACCCTGATCGTCCCATCAAGCCGACAAGCTGACCGGCCCGGACGCTAACGTTGATCCCTTTCAAGGCGCTAACCCGCTCGTGTCCGAGGGGATACACCCGTTCGACTGAGTCGACTCTCAGGATCTCTTCGCCGGCCGCACCGTTGGCGCCGGGTCGGTTGGTCGCCGATTCGGTCACACTCATCGGAAACCCCATCGTCGGTTAGAGGATTCCTGCTTTCGCTTCGCTTCCTCTTCCGCCTCTTCGTCGGTTTCAATAGCGCGAATAATGATTTGGTCTCCGTCGAGGTCTAGCTTGACTTTCTTCTTGATCGAGAGCTTGTCGAGGTATTCTCGTGGAATCTGAAGTCGCCCGGCGCCGTCGAGGACCACGAACTCGTCGTGAGTTTCTCCAAGGACGATGTTGCCCGCGGCGAAGTCGGCCATATCGATCGCAATCCGCCGAATCGTCTCGGTCGAGGTCTTACCGTCGCGAATCGCGACGACTCGATCGACTTTTGACATGACTTTAGGGTCATGGGTGACGACAATGATCGTCGTGCCGTACTGGTCCCGGATTTGACGAAACATGTCGAAGATAGTCGCCGCCGTACGGGTGTCGACCGATCCAGTGGGCTCGTCGGCTAAGAGTAAAGGGGGGTGATTCGCCAGTCCAATGGCGATAGCCACCCGTTGCTGCTCGCCGCCGCTCAACTCTGAGAGGCGGTGTTTCATTCGCCCAGACAAGCCGACGACGTCAAGGAGCTCCCGGGCCCATTGTCGCTCTTTGGCGCCGAATCGACCGGCGATCACCATTGGCAGCTCGACGTTTTCTATCGCCGTCAAATAGGGAAGCATATTTCGCGCGGTCTGTTGCCAGACAAATCCGACTATTTCACGCTTATAACGGACGAATTGGCTCTCAGACATTTTGAGAAGGTCGCGACCACCCACGGTCACGCGACCAGCCGACGGCCGATCCAACCCCCCGAGGATATTCAGCAGTGTGGACTTGCCGCTTCCGCTGTTCCCAATGATCGCCATGAGCTCGCCACGGTGGATCTGGAGGTCCAAACCCTGTAACGCCACCGCTTCCAGATCGGCGACCTTGTAGATCTTGACGAGGTTTTCACAGAAGATGAAAGCCTCTTCGCCCGCGGCTGTTGCCTCGGCTTGGGCACGTTCTTCCTTGGTTTCGGTTTGCAGCATGAAAGACGCTCCTCTACTCTGGGGCCAGGCAGGCGGCCGAAGAGCACGTTCCCCGACCCATTCTACGCCGCGCTTTTAACCACCGTCAACAACAGCTGGCCGCTCGGTAGGTGAGCCAGGTCGACGAATTCAGGATTGCGAGAATTCACTTTGACGTAGCCCGAAGGAGTATAGTAGGGTCTAGGGGTTGCGACTAGAGAGGTACGGAGAATCACGCTCGCGGGAGAGGATACCACTTGTGCTGACCCGTCGCTCGATGTTAGGTGTGCTCGTGGTCGCCGGACTATCAAGTGTTGGCTGCTCGATCGTCAAGCCGGCCGATCTGGCCCCGGCCGACATCATGTCGAAGGCCTCGGACGCTCTCAAAGCAGTCAAGAGCGCCCATTTCAAGGTTTCGTCGACCAACGGGATGATGGCGATCGGCACCGGCCTCGTGGCTCAAAGTATCGAGGGTGACGTTGCCCAACCGGATCGGCTTCAGGGAAAGGCAGTCAGCACCTTCGGACGGGTGACCGTGGAGATCAGCTTCATTATCGTCGGCACGAAGCAGTTCATCACTAATCCTATAACGAAGAAATGGGAGCCGGTTCCCGGGGGCGGATCAGCACCGAACTTGCTGGATCCGGACAAAGGGGCGTCACTCCTTCTCCGTCAGGTGGCAAACCTCAAGAAGCTTCCAAATGAGGCGGTCGCCGGTGTCGACTGCTACCACCTTTCCGGAGACGTTTCATCCTCGCTGGTCGCTGGAATGGTGGGCGGAACGGGCGACAGCCGTACACTGTCTGGTGATATCTGGATCGCGACCACCGACTTCCTGCTCCGCCAAATCCATCTCGTCGGCCCGGTCGCCGCGAGCGAGCCGCCCGCGATCGAACGTGTCCTCGCCTTTTCAAACTTCAATGAATCGGTCGTCATCGATCCGCCGGCTTAGCCGTTTCGGCTATGACCTCGGCGGTGTCGACGGGCAGACGCTGTGGTCGATCGCCGCGGTGTTCGCCGCGGTGTTCCTAGGGGCATTGGACCAGACGGTCATCGTCACAGTGCTTCCGGCGGTGGTTGTTGACCTGCAGATCCCCTTCAACCACCTCGATCAGGCCGCCTGGATCGTCTCGGGATATCTCCTCGGCTACACCATATCACTTCCTCTGATGGGTCAGTTTGCCGACCTTCGGGGCCGACGACTGGCATTTGGCGCTGCCCTCACCGCGTTTGCCGTCGGTTCTGCTGGCTGTGCTCTGGCGGGGTCCCTTGGGGTTCTTATCGGCGCCCGGGTTCTCCAGGCCGCGGGAGGAGGAGCGCTGCTGCCCGTCGCCGTTGCGATCGTCAGCGACCGTTTTCCGTCCTCGCGTCGGGTCCTGTTGATCGGCCTGGTCGGCGCCATCGCCGAGGCCGGCGGAGTTCTGGGCCCGCTGTACGGCGCGGCGATTGTCAACCTGGCTACCTGGCGGTGGATCTTCTGGTTGAATTTGCCCTTCGCTGTGATCTGCCTGTTTGTCACGTTGCGCGGTCTGACCGATCGTGAGCGGCCGGGCGCGCGCCTCGACCTCCTCGGAGCGGTTCTGGCCGCGCTGGCGCTCGGGTGCCTCATCGCCGGCCTTTCCCACGAGCCGATTCCGGTCGCCAGTTTTGACGCCCGCTCGCTCCTCGTCGCGCTCTCGGTCGCCCTCCTGGTGGGATTCCTGGTCCAGGAGACCAGAGCCTCGCCCCCTCTAATCGACCTGCGACTCTTCACCTCCCGGGCCTTCTCTGCCGCGACCGTCGGAGCGTTTGTTCTTGGAGTGACGCTAATCGTCGCGATGGTCGACGTACCGCTGTACGCCGCGACCGTTCTCAACGTGACGCCCGCCGACGGCGGACTCCTCCTCATGCGCCTGACCGCGTTTATTCCGGTCGGCGCCATACTGGGAGGAGCACTAGCCCTTCGGTGGGGATTAGGACCGCCGAGTGCCCTTGGCTTCGTCATCGCAAGCTGCGGTCTCGCCGCGATGAGCGGTTGGGGGTCGACGCCGAATAGCGCGACCGAATGGCTCGCGCTCGCGATCGGTGGCCTTGGCTTTGGCCTGCTCATCGCTCCCTTGACGACTGCGGTTGTGAACGTTGGAGGAAACGACCGTTCAGCGTCGGCCGCGTCGACCTTCACCGTTGCGCGCCTTACGGGAATGACGGCCGGCCTATCCATCCTTACAACCTGGGGATTGACCCGCTTTGACGACCTTGCTGGCGCGCTACCCTTACCGCTACCAACGGTCGGCGAAAGCACCGCCGCCTATCAGACCCGGCTGGCGAGCTTCAATCAGGCGTTAGTCGAAGCGGGAGCGGAAGTCTACCACGAGATATTCCTGGCCGCCGCGATTTTTTGCGTCGTAGGCGTCGTGGCCGGTGTTCTACTATGGTCGGCGGGGGGACGGGGTCAAGCTACGGGCGGCAATTGGTAGAGGGCGTCGGAAACCCCTTAGTTTTTGATGAGAGTGGCCGTTCCATTCCCCTCTCCCTTGGGAGAGGGGAAAAGAGGGCCTCGCTCGAGCGATTGTTCATAATCTGGCAAAATTATTCCATCACGGCTCACTGGCCATCATCCAAGGGTCAATCCGACAGCTTCAGAACCGCCATGAACGCTTCCTGGGGAATCTCGACGTTGCCGACCCGCTTCATCCTCTTCTTGCCTTCGGCTTGCTTTTCGAGGAGCTTGCGCTTTCGGCTTACGTCGCCACCGTAACACTTTGCCAGAACGTTCTTGCGCATTGCCGAGATGGTTTCGCGGGCGATGACCCGGCTGCCGATTGCCGCCTGAATCGGGACCTCGAATAGCTGACGCGGAATCAGGTGCCGGAGCTTCTCGACGAGCTCCTTGCCCCGGGGATATGCCTTATCGACGTGGCTAATAATTGAGAGGGCGTCGACTGGCGTCCCTGCCACCAGCACTTCTAGCTTGACCAGGTTCTCAGCTCGATACCCTTCGAGGGTGTAGTCGAGTGACGCGTACCCCTGCGTCCGCGACTTGAGCTGGTCGTAGAAGTCGACCAGGATTTCTCCGAACGGCACATCGTAGGTAAGATGAACTCGGGTCTCGTCGAGGTACTCCATCTTGTCAAAGACGCCCCGCCGATTCGCTACGAGCTCCATGATCGCGCCGATGTACCGACTGGGCGTGACGACCGATATCTTGACCCACGGCTCGGAAATCACTGCGATCTCGTTCGGCGGCGGCAGATCCGATGGATTGTCGATCGTGAGCTCCTTGCCGCTCGTCGTCTTCACCTGATAGGCAACGCTGGGCGATGTCGTGAGGATGTTGAGGTTGTACTCGCGCTCGAGTCGCTCCTGAACGATTTCGAGGTGCAGAAGGCCCAAGAATCCGCAGCGATAGCCGAATCCAAGCGCCGCCGAGCTCTCGGGCTCGAATGACAGAGCCGCGTCATTCAACTTGAGCTTGTCTAGTCCTTCCCGAAGAAGCTGATAGTCGCTGCTCTCGACGGGGTAGAGGCCGGCAAACACCATCGGCTTGGCCGGGCGATAGCCGGGCAGCGCTTCGAGGTCGGGATGGTCCGCGAGCATGAGCGTGTCGCCAACCTGACAGTCGGCGACATCTTTGAGGCCGGTCGCGACGTAGCCCACCTCTCCAGTCTGAAGAACGTCGACCGGAGTCATCTCTGGGGTGAAACAGCCAACCTCAAGGGCTTCGGCTTCCCGGCGGGTCGCATGGACGAGAACTCGCGAACGGCTGGGGACCGCCCCATCGACGACTCGGACGTAGGCGATCACACCCTTGTAGACGTCATAGTGGGAATCAAAGATGAGCGCCCGAAACGGCATTCCGGCGTTGCCCCGGGGTGGCGGAATGCGCTCGACGATCCCCTGGAGGATCTCGTCGATTCCGACGCCCTGTTTCGCCGAGGCGAAAATGACGTCTTTCACCGGGATTCCGATGACGTCCTGAATCTCCTGAGCAACCCGCTCGGGTTCGGCATTTGGTAGATCGATCTTATTGACGATGGGGATGATTTCGAGGTCGTGATCAAGCGCCAGGTACGCGTTCGCAAGGGTTTGGGCTTCGATTCCCTGTGCGGCGTCGACAACCAGGAGCGCGCCCTCGCAGGCCGTTAAACTCCGGCTTACTTCGTAGCTGAAGTCGACGTGTCCAGGCGTATCGATGAGGTTGAGCTCGTATGTCTCGCCGTCCGGCGCAGTGTAGCCCATCCGGACCGCCCGGGCCTTGATCGTAATGCCCTTTTCGCGCTCCAGGTCCATCGAGTCGAGCATTTGCTCGCCCATCTGCCGGGCGCTGACGGTCCCAGTACGTTCGAGGAGGCGGTCGCTGAGGGTTGTCTTGCCATGATCGATGTGGGCTATAATCGAAAAATTTCGGATCTTTTGTTGTTGCATAGTGTTACCTACAAGTATAGGGACTGCCCCGCCGAACGTCAATCCAAACTAACTGACTAGCATCTGCTAGCATGGTACCTGCGCCGGCCGCGCCCCGCATGCTACAATCCTGTCATACCTCCGGCTGAGGCTAGAAATTCGTGGTGTGCGAACGTCGAGTCCCGCCAATCGCGCCTTCCGGCCTCGTTCGAAGTACGTTCGGATTAAACATCGTGTCGGGCAGTCGTGCCCGGGGAGTTAGTCGGTGATGGCATCTCCAGACCGCGACGCGACGATCCACCGGCTTGCCCGAGCGCTTTTCGATCTCGGCGCAATAACTTTTGGCGACTTTACCCTGGGTCGCACGGCGGTTCATTCCCCGGTGTACGTCAATCCGCGACGTATTCTCAGCGAGCCGGTTCTCTTGCAGCAGGTTGCTCAATTGCTCGACGAAGAGATCAAAGCGGCTCAAGGACGTCGACGACCGCGAATCTCTCCGTTTAGCCTGGTGGCCGGAGTGCCGTTCGGCGGATTGCACCTCGCGCTCGCCTACAGCCTCCGCAGCGGCGTGCCCATGTGCTACGCGCGTCCCGCCTCTTCCGGCGGAAAAGACCACATGATCGAGGGCTACTACGAGTCCGGGCAAACTGCCCTGATCATGGACGACCTGGTCACCGGCGGCGGCAGTATCCTTCAAAACGCCCACATTCTCGAAGAGTTTGGGGTCGAGATTCGAGACGCGGTCGTCTTGATCGACCGCGAGCAGGGCGCGGCGGACAACCTGCGCCAGCACGGGTATAACCTGATCTCGATCTTGCGACTGAAGACGATGCTGACGTACTACTATGAGTCGGGCCTGATCACGCCGACGTGGTACGACCGGTCGATGAACTATTTGGATCAAAAGCCGGCGACCGACGGATAGGGTCTCGCTCACCGCGCATGTCTTCAGGCCCTCGAACGCCCGACTAATTGCCGTAATTGACTCACCTCGGGCGAGCCAAGCGCAACCGTCGTTCCAAGGTAGACCGCGCCGCCAATCGAAACGGCCCCCACCACCCGGAACAAACTTCCAAGTGAGGCCAACGATGGGTCGACCGTCGACGTGAAGGCCAACAAGACGACGCCCATGACCGCCGCGGCGCCGAGACTCTTCAGCGCCGACCCGACCAGCGACGATAGGCTGAGACCCGAAACTCTTCTATCTCCCAATATGAACAACACGACCGCCTCAACCGTGCTCGCCATCGCGGTTGCCAGGGCCAGTCCGTTTAGCCCCATGATCCGCACAAGAATGATACCTAGCGTCAGGTTCACCACCATTCCCAGGGCGGCAACTTTGACCGGTGTCGCGGTGTCCCGAAGCGCGTAAAAAGCGCGGGTTACAATCTCGACCGACGCCATGCCAAGTAAGCCAATCGCGTAAAACCGCAACGCACCGGCCGTTATCGCCGTCGACGCGGCCGTAAACTCCCCCCGTTGGAAGACGACGCGAACGATGTCGGTGCTCAACGCAATCAGGCCGACGCTCGCGGGAATGGTCAGGAAGAGAATAAACCTTAGTGCGTTTTGAACGGTGTTACGAAGCTGGTCAATCTCCTCGGCCGCGCCTTGCGCGGCGAGCGAGGGAAAGACGGCCGTCGAGATTGCCATCGCGAATACCCCGAGCGGCAACATCGTCAGCAACCAGGCAAAGTTCAGCGCGGCGACACCCCCCGCGATTCCCGATGCCAGATACAGCGTCACGACGAAGTTGACCTGAGTCACGGCAAGGCCAATCGTGCGCGGTCCCATCATGCGTCCGACGCCACGAACGCCGGCGTGACTAAGATTGAGACGGGGTCGGTAGCGGACTCCGATCATACGGAGGCCCGGGACCTGGACCGCGAGAAATAAGATCGATCCAAACAGCGCGCCGACGGCGAGGCCGTAGATTCCCAGCCATCGGCTGAAGACGATCGCGCCAAGAATGATTCCGAGGTTGTAGCTGGTCGGCGCAAGAGCGGCAAGAAGGAACCGTCCATGTGCGTTCAAGACGCTCGTACAAAAGCAGCCGACCGTGAAAAAAATCGGGGCAAATAAGACAATGCGCGATAGATTCGCCGCGAGAAGCTGGTACTCCGGAGGGTATCCGTGGGCCATCACCTGCATGATCCATGGAGCGAAGATCATGACGAGCGCGACAATTGGTACGAGACCGACAACCGACAGAGTGAAAAGGATGTCGACCATCTCGGCCGCGCCGGCGCTATCCTTCCGATTAAGGTACGACGAATAGACTGGAATGAACGCGCTGGCGACTGCCGCCCCGGCGACGACTTGAAAGACGAGATCCGGTACTCGATTCGCCGCCAAATAGGCGTCGAGCTCGCGACCGGTTCCGAATCGGTAACTGACGGCGATGTCCCGGAGTAACCCGCTGAGTCGGCTGCTAACGTACGCGGCCATCACGATCGCCGCGGCGCCGGCCAGGCGCCGACCGCCCTCGGCGTACGATTTCAAATCGCGCCCGACTTGACCCGCCCGCGACGCTGGACTCGGGTCACGACCCGCCGATGGGCATCGTTCTCGGTTGAATCGTCGAGCTGGGCCAGCTCAACCCCGGCGCCGTACCTGCGATTCAGGGCTAGTCGGAGGAGATGATCGGCCAATGCCGGGTTTTTTGGCAGAAGTGGCCCGTGCAGATAGGACCCAAAGGCGTTACGGTACCGGGCGCCTTCGCCTCGGTCGTCGCCGTTATTCCCGGCGCCGACGACAACCTGTCCGAAAGCCTGGCCCCGCGGGCCAAGAAAAGTACGGCCACTGTGGTTTTCGAATCCCACGATTTCCAACGGAGCGCCGGCCGCGTCGGTCCGGATCACGGTGTCGCCGATGAATCGCTTGGGACCCGCTATCGTCCACGCGTCGAAGACTCCAATACCCGGCAACGACGTGCTCTCACCTGGCTGAAAGTAGTGGCCAAGCAGCTGGTAGGTCCCGCAGATCGAGAGAACAACGACGTCGTCCTCGACCGCCTCGCGCAAGAATTTCCCGGCGTCGCCCTGTAGATCGCGACTGACCGCGACTTGATCGCGATCCTGTCCACCCCCGGCAAAGATGAGGTCGAACTGGCTCATCGGTCCGGCTTCGCCGACCCCACGCTCGACGACGTCGACGTCGATTCCGCGCCAGCGGCAACGTTGGGCGAGCGCCGTCACGTTCCCCCGGTCACCGTAAACGTTCATCCCGGACGCGTAGAGGTAGCAAAGAGAAAGCCGCATCAGAGCCATTACTCTTCCCAAAACTGGTCGGCGTACCCTCGCCGACCGACGTCGTTTCGCAAATCAAGCATCGCCGTGTAGGTCGGAAGAACGTACAGTGTTTGACCATCGTCGATTCCGGACAGACCGGTGTCCAGGCCACCGCTCACCGTCTCGGCGAGGCGGATTCGATCGGCGGGAACTCCCGCGTACTTCAGGCGCACAGCCATGTCTCCCGCCCGAGTTCCCCCCACGACGATCGAACGACAGCGGCCGGCCAGCATCTCCACGTCGGCGTCCCACAGCCAGGAAACGTCTGTGCCATCGGCAAGATTGTCGTTGATGAAGATTGCGACATCCTTGTCTCCGGGCACTGTCAGAATTGTGCGGAGGACTTCGGTAAAGCCAACTGGGTTCTTGATCAGTGCGACAAAAAGGCTTCGAGTGCCCACCTGGATACGCTCGAGGCGACCGAAGGCAGCCCGGAATCCGACGACGGCGTTCTCGACGGCCTCGACCGGAACGCCGACGGCCATCGCCGCCGATGCCGCCGCGAGAAGGTTGTAGACATTGTAGAGGCCCGGCAGGCCGAAGCTCCAGCGCCGCTCCCCAAAGGGCCCGCTGACGTCGACAACGGTCGAGTCGGTCCCATTGGCGACCACCGCGGTGGCGCAGATAGTTGGATTCGGACGACGGAAGTCGCCGTTCGGACAATGGTACGTGCCAAGATGCGCGTACTGAACCGAATCGTACTCCAAGGGAGCGCCACAGCGAGGGCAATTCTTCGAATCGGCGAAGTGATCGAGACCCGTGCCGGATCGGATCGAGTCGACGCCAAAGGTCACGACCTTCGCCGAGGTTTGTTCCACGAGCGCCGCGACGGCAGGATCGTCGGCATTCGCAACGACCGTGGCGGAAGGGGGCAGGCGGACCAGAACCTCCCGCCACACCGCGGCGACGTGATCCACCTCGCCGTACCGATCGAGCTGATCGCGAAAGAGGTTCGTCAGGACAATGACGATCGGCTGGGTCGCCTCCTCAACGGAAGGCAGGGTCGCTTCGTCAACCTCAAATAACGCGCTGTCCGCCGAGACTCGGCCTAGCAGGTCGACTCGGTCGACGATTGCGGTCGTGAGGCCCGAGGCCAGGTTGGCGCCGGACCGATTGTGGATTGGCTTCCACCCCGCCAGCTGAAGGGCCGCCGCGAGGATCCGGCTCGTCGTCGTTTTGCCATTTGTTCCGGTCACGAGGACAGTGCCGCGCGGCAGCCCGCGAGTCAGTTTTGGGATAATGTTGGCGTCGATTCGGGCGGCAAGCACTCCGGGCAGCGCCGTGCCGCCGCCGATGCCTAGTTGCCGACTCGCGTATCCAGCGACCGTCGCGACAGCAATTGCCGTCGTCAGACGCGGATCGACCTTAGGCGTGGATTTGGGCACGTTGTTTCGCCACTCCAAAGCAGAGGACCACATCACTCACTGGGTGAGGACGATTCGGCCAGCGTCAAATCCGGGTGATGTCTCGCTCGAGTATACCAAAATGGTTCCCGGCACGTCTTATGCCGACGTGAATGCCCGGATCTGCAGCATACGATCTAACGAGGGGCACCAGTGTCGTCTGCATTAGAATCTTGTAAAGAGGTAACCCCGGATGCTACAATTGTGGCGGACTGAAGGGACGCGGGGGCTGCTGGTGAGTTCCGCGGTACTGGTGCTAAACCAAAATTACGAACCCCTCAACGTGTGCAACGAGAAGCGTGCAATCGTTCTCGTCGATCGGGGCAAAGCCGAAGTTCTCGAGCACGGTATCGGCCACATTCGCACGCCCTCGGAAATCTACCAGCGCCCGTCGGTCATTCGACTTGTCTACCTCATCAAGCGCCCTCGCCCCAAAGCCCGTCTCACTCGGCGTGAGATCTTCCTGCGGGATAATTTCACGTGCCAGTACTGCGGATTGCGAGGCAAGGACCTAACGCTCGATCACGTCATTCCGCGCCATCGCGGCGGTAAGCACACCTGGGACAACCTCGTGAGTGCCTGCCGAGCATGCAATCACCGCAAAGGTGGGAAGCTTGTCGACGAGGCCAAGATGGCGTTGCGCCGGGCGCCGTTCCAGCCACGCATCTCAACCTACTACATGCTCAACCAGTACCTCCAGTCGTACTCCGAATGGCAGAAATTCGTCCCAGAATGGGAAGTCACCACGTCGCGCGCGGTTGCCGTCTAACCTTCACGGCTGAAGCAGGGCCCGGAGCCCGGCCTCCTGATCGACTCGCGTTAGGGCGATAACCTGATCCGCAATCTCCAACCGGCTGTCGAGCGTGGCGACGCTCGTTTTTCCACCGCGGATGAGCGCGAGAATCACCGTGTCCGGTGGAAGCTGAACCGCCCGCAGCGGCTTTCCCAGCGCGGGCGATGTCGCGTCCACCGTTGCCTCGACGAGCTCCAGGTCCGCCTCGCGCAAGACCCTGAGGTGAACGAGGGCGTGTCCCGGTAGCCTCCGCTCGATTTGTTGAAGAATGATCTCGGTGCTCGAGACCGTCGCGTCGATGCCTAGAACGCGAAAGATGTGCTCGTTTTTGGGATTGTTGATCCGGGCAATCGTTCGTGGTACCGAAAACTTCCGTTTCGCCATCTGGCAAATCACGAGGTTATCTTCGTCGTGGCCGGTCACCGCGACCACCACGTCGGCCCGCTTCACCCCGGCATCGTCCAACACACTGGCCTCGCTAGCATCCCCCACGAGCACGACGCTTCCCAGCTCCTCGTTGATCCGACCGGCCTTGATTCGATCGCGCTCGATGACGACAACTTCGTAGCCCTCGTTGAGAAGGGATTTGGCAAGATAGAAACCGACTTTCCCGCCTCCGGCGACGACGACAAACACGATTACCCTCCGGAACTAGCGGTTTTCGCCGATTGATCCGAGCCGCCCGCGGTCGTTTCGAGCAAACTCTCAATCAGCTCCGCGCTCAGGATCGTCGGACACACCGTTTCGAGCCCGAACGAGCGATACGCCTCGTCGCGGAGCGGGTCATAAATTCGGGTGATGACTTTTGGTACGTTCAGGATAGTCTTGGCAACCTCCGAGGCCATCACATTCGTGCTGTCGTCGTCAGTCACCGCGGCGAAGACATCGGCATCGGCGGCGCCCGCTCGCCGCAGTACGTCCTCGTCGATTCCTTGACCGACCACCACCGTTCCGCGAAATCCAGCCGATAGTCGGCGAAACGCCTCGGCGTGCCGGTCGACGACTCGAACGTCATGCCCCTCGTCAAACAGGGAATCGGCAAGACGCGCCCCGACTCGCCCGCAACCTAAGATGACGATCCGCATTGCTGCTTTCCCCATCCATCGACCGGAGTATACGTCGGCGCCGTTCCGCTAGCAACCGTCCGCACGACGACCTAGTCGCTCGTTAAGAGGAGAGCGCGTCGGCGTTCTCTCGGTCTAGCCGCAAGGCGACGACCAGGAGACCAATGGTCATCCAGACCATTGCGACGACGTGGGGGAAGTGGATGTCGACGAAATGGTGATCGAAGAGGCCGGCCACAAGCACTGACGCTAGTGCCCCAAGACAGGCGACCCCAATCGTCGAAGCTTCGCTTGGTATCGCTATTGTACCCGAGGCAGCTCGGTCTCCCTTAGCGCCCTTCGGAATGGGGGTGTGACTGATGAGGTGCCGAAGCGCCCGCGCGATGAGGGAGATCATCGTCCACGTCCACACCGCGAGACCGACGAGGCCAATGTTTTCCGCGATGAGGAGATAAATGCTCGAGACACCCACGTACAGGTCGATATCTGGCGCCGTACCGAAACCGACGCCAAACCACGGGTACTCGGCGATCAGCCGGAAAGCGTCCTTGTACTCCCCGAATCGCATCGCGGTTGCCTGGTCCTGGACCTGAATGCCGGTTTCCAGGTGCGTGACGAAGCTACTTTGGGCTAGTTGGGGAAAAAGCGCGATCGCGACGAGAAGTAGCGGCAGGATCAGCCACAGTCGTCGGAACCGAAACGTCGCGATAATCGCGGCTCCGACGACAAAGCCAACAAGAGAGCCCCGAGAATAGGTCAGGAGAAGCCCAACGACGATCACGGCAAGCGCCACGAAGAGGAGTGGACGCTCGTTCCGTCGCTGCGATCGCACAAGCAAACCAACTGCCAGGGTCCCACACAGCATGAGCGTGGCGCCAAGGATGTTGTGGTCGATCGAGGTCCCAATGGCCTTCAAAACGTTTGTTCCCGCGTCGTACTGGAGGATATCGGTTGGCGGATACCCAAATTTTGCCAGGCTGGCCAGGATTCGCGTCGCCGTTGCCGCTGGCAAATAGTACAGCCCAACTGCGATGGCACTAGCCACGGCGCCTCCCGCGACGAGCGCGGTGACGAGCAGCCGGAGAAGTCCGAGATCGCGGACACAGTTGACGACCGCGAAGAAGAAGATGATGCTCGTTAGAAACTTGAGAAACAGCCGAGCGTCCGACGACGTCAGCTGATAGGCCGTCCCGAGGACGAACGCCGTCAGACACACCGCGACGTAAAGTAGGACCTGAAGGTCGATGCCGCTCGACCGCAACGACTCCTGACGATCCGACAGTAAGCGGAAAAGCCACACCAGGAGCACACAGTACAAAGTTATGTCAATTAGCGTGAATTTGACCGGTCCAACTTCGATCGGAATCGCCACGAAGGGGAGGAGCGTCGCGACGACGATAAACGCGGCCAGTCCGTAGCGGACGTCAGAAAGGAGGACGAGCACGGCAGCGAGACCGATCAGTCCGGCGACGACGTAGATCGGGGTGGCGACGGCGACGGCGATCCCAAGTAGGACACCAGTGAATCCGCCCAGAAGTGCGACAGTCACCCAGGGCGGTAGGTCGAGGACAAAACCCGGCGCGATCGGCCGACGGGGTTCGATGAATAGACCGCTCATTCGGCCCAGTATAGCACGCTCACTCCAGGTGTCAGGCGCGGCGGTGGGGGTCAAAGTTGCGACCCGGGTCGGCGTCCGGTAAAATGCGACCCGGGTCGCCCCGCGCGTTCCAACCCGTCCCGCCTCCGCGTTGTCTGCTGGAGCAACATGTCGACAGCGTCCCTGACTGACGAGCGAGACCCTTCACGACCAAAGCTTGAATCGCGAGTCGGCAGCCTCTGGGTCGGATGGGGGGACGCCCGCGCCCTTCTCGTCCTCCTCGCGGCGTCGGTCGCCTTTTTCTGGTCGATGATCCGGCCGTTCGGTCAGCGATCGTACGTCGTCGCCGGCGACTTTAGCAATCAATTTTATCCGTTTCGCGCGTTCGCCGGTGAAGAATGGTGGTCGCGGCGCATCCCGCTCTGGAATCCGTACGTCTATGGCGGTCATCCGTTCCAGGCCGACATTCAAACCGCGGTCTTTTATCCCCCAGCGATGTTCAACGCGATCCTCCTGGGACGCCACGCTGCCCTACCTTTCTTTGCGCTCGAGGGAGAGATTGTCGTTCACACCCTCCTCGCCGCCGCCTTCATGTACCTGCTGGCGCGCAAGGTCGTCGGCAGCGTCACCGGTAGCCTCGTGGCCGGCCTCGCGTTCGGCTTCGGCGGGTTCGTCACCTCGTATCCGGCACAGCAGCTCGCAATCCTGGAAACGATTGCCTGGCTTCCGCTCGTCGTACTCCTACTGGAGCTCGCGCTCGATCCGCCCCTTTCGTGGCGGTGGCTGATGGCCGCGTCTCTCGCGTTTGGCGTGGCCGTACTGGCCGGCCATCCTCAGTCCGACCTCTTCATCGCCTACCTGACCGAAGGCTATCTCCTCGTCCGTTTATGGCGGGCGCGCGTTGGCCTGGCGAGGGCGGTCGCGGCTCTGATCCTTTTTCCAGGTCTGACGGCCGGAGTCGCGGCCGTTCAAATTCTCCCGACCCTTCAGTTTTTCGGCGAGAGCGTTCGGAGCCGGATGGACTTCGCCACTGCGTCGCACGGTTACCTGCTTTCCGCGTTATGGGAGGTGCTGGTTCCGCTTTGGCACGGCGAAAAAGCGCTATCGGTGGGCGTGGTCGCGCTCGCGTTTGCCGTGGTCGGAGCGGTCGTCAGCCGTCGGGAGTCGTTGGCCTACTGGACAGTCGCCGGACTGGTGGCCCTTCCCCTTTCGACCGGCGGCGCGACCCCGCTTTTCTGGCTGCTCTACAGTTTTGCGCCGGGCTGGAACTTGTTTCGCGATCAGGAACGGGTTATCTGCGTCTTCGCCTTCGCGGTCGCCCTGCTCGCCGCCCGCGGCGTCGCCGCTCTCGAAAACGCCGTCCAGGGCTCGTCGACCCAGCGCCTGGCCCTGGGCCTTTCGGGCATAGGGGTCATTCTGTCGCTTGGCATGCTCGCGACAGCTGGTGCGGCCGGCTGGTCGAGCGGGCTTCGATCGAGCCTGCTCGTCGATCTCACGGTCATGATCGTTTTGACGGTCGTCGTCGTGACGTGGCCGCGACTTCCGACATTGGCGCTGCCGATTAGCGGCGCGCTAATCCTGCTCGTGGCAGCCGAGAACTTCGCGATCAACCAGGGAAATAACCTCGGGTCCGTTCCGCCCGATCCGCGCCCCCGCCTCGCGGCAACTGCCGACTTCATGCGTGGATTCCCCGAGCCGTTTCGGGTCAAAGCCCTGAATGAGACTTTGTTCCCATCCAACTTCGGAACCTTGCTCGGCACGCCAATGATCACCGGCGACACTCCGTTCACCACCCGGCGGGCAGACGACATGCTCTCGGGTAATCCTGACTACAAGGTCTGGCAGCTGCTCAACTTAAAGTTCTTCGTGACCGACGGAGGTCCGCTCGGCGGGCTCCGACCGGTCTTCCACGACGGCGCACTGACGACCTACTACCTCGAGGATTCCCTCCCCCGGGCCTGGGCCGTCACCTCGCTGGAAGTCGCTAAAGACGCGGCCGAAGCCCGTTCGATGATCCTGGCGCCGGGTTATCATCCCGGCAACATCGTCGTCCTCGAACAAAACCCCTCGGTTGGATCGATCTCAGCCGGCCCAAGACCGGACGTGAAGATCACGCACCTCGATCCCCAGCGATACGAGATCGATGCCGACGCCGCCCAGGGAAGCATGCTGGTCCTGGCGGAGCAGTATTACCCGGACTGGCACGCCTACCGGGATGGAGCTCCGGTGCCGGTGTACCGAGCGAACTACCTAACGATGGCTTTTGATCTCCCGGCGGGTCACCACCACTTCGAAATCGTGTACCAGCCGACGCCGTTTTACGTTGGCGGGGCGATCACGCTCGCCGTTCTAGCGCTCGTCGGATTCACCGTTCTGCGCCGGAATCGACGCCTCCGGTTGACAATTGCCCGGCCGGCCTGGTGGGTTCCGATCCAACCGACCGCCTTCTGGGTCGCGTCGTTGGCAATCCTCGCGGGGGCTTTCGCCCTGCGAATCCACGCTCTCGACGCCCCGAACTTGACCGGCGACGAGTGGTTCATGCTGCGCAACCACGACGAAGGCGTGGGGTGGATCGTGCACCAGGCCCACACCTTCGAACCCCACCCGCTTCTGTACTACCTGGGTCTGGCCGGGTGGATCGAGATGGCCGGACGTGGCGAGTTCGCCCTCCGATTTCCGTCGGTCGCATTCGGCGTCATCCTCGTCGCCGCGCTGACCGCGTTGGGCCGAAGCTTACTTGGCGGGCGGGCCGGCTTGATTGCCGGCGCGCTCGCGGCACTTAACCCGTACCAGCTGGCTGAATCGCAGAACGCTCGAAATTACGAAATGGTTGCGGCTGCAAGCGCGGTTGCCTCGCTGCTGTTCCTCCGCGCTCTGCGAGGGGGCCGGCGTCGCGAGTGGGTCGCCTACGGTATCGCGATGCTCGTGGCGCTGAACGTTCACTACGACGCGGCTCTCATCCTGGCATCGCACGTGGCGTACGTGTTGATCCTCCGAACCTGGCCGATTGTCGGCAAGGTGATTCGTCGAGCGTCGGCTAAACCGCCCTCCGACATGGTGATTCAGCGGTCCTGGCTCCTGACCACGGCGACGATCGCAGTCGTGTTCGGAGCCTGGCTGGTCTACGCGTGGCCGGCTCTGGCAGCGTATCACGGCTACTTTCCAACACCGGTCGGGATCGATCGCGTGCTTTTGCGCTCCCTTGCGACTTTCACCTTCGGAACCCTGGCGAGCATTCGCCAGGTGCTTCCGGCATTGGGGCTAGCCGTCGTCGCGGGAGCCTGGCTCGCCTTGACTCGACCGAAGAGCGCCTTGTTTCTTGGCCTCTACGTTTTACTACCGATCGCCGCGGTCAGCGTTCTGTTCCTTGTCCGGCCCATGTACGACGAGCGTTATTTGATTGTTCTGGCTCCAGGCTACCTTGTCGTCCTCGCGGCGGGCATCGAGGGGCTGATTCGATGGTTCTGGCCGGCCGGGGTGC
The DNA here is from genome assembly GCA_964493975.1 of uncultured Dehalococcoidales bacterium. GTDB lineage: Bacteria > Chloroflexota > UBA6077 > FW602-bin22 > CADDYW01 > CAZBQK01. The sequence goes on from CAZBQK010000013.1 coordinate 29,776, forward strand.
TCCTTGGCATCACCGCGGTCGGGCTGTCCTGGCCGATGGTGCAACAGACCTACGCGGCATCGCTCGTCGACCGCGGTGATTACCGATCGATGGCCCGCTGGGTGTCGACGTACGGTGCGGCCGACGACCCAATCATCGCGACCGGCCACGGCCAGGCCGAGTTATTTGGTTATTACCTGAAGGACGGACGAAAGGTGAGCATCGTCGACGATCCGTCCAAGCTGGGAATTATCACGGCTAGTCTCGGATCACACGCGGGTGTGTGGCTGCTCCCCTACTGGCAGAGTGACGCGGACACCGCCGCGCTGACCATGCTCAATCGAGACGGCATCTCGGTTGCCGAGCGCTGGTTCGTCAATGCTCGCGCCGATTACTTTGCGACGTCCGCTCGGCTTCAACCGTCCAAGCTGACTGACGCCGTCTGGGACGATAATCTGCACCTGGTTGGCGCCGCTCAATCGCCGGCGCGGGTCCGGCCCGGTGAATCGATTCTGAGCGAGCTGCGGTGGACGACGGCATACTCGATGTCAACGCCCAAGGTGTCCCTTCGCCTGCTCGACGATAGTGGCGCGGTCGTCGGACAGTCGGACCTCGCCATCGCAATCGCCGACCACATCGGTCCGGGCAATAGTATGACGCGACTTGGTCTGTTCGTTCCGCCGGCTACGCCGCCGGGCCGCTACACCCTGGTGTTGCTCCCATATCAGACCGACTCGGGTAAACCTCTCGCATTGGCCACGGATGGGCCTCACAAGGACGGAGCGCTTATCCTCGGACGTGTGGACGTCGGTCAGCGGGATCGCCCCGTGGCGCCGGAAGAGGCCGGCGTACCGCTCGTCAGTCCATTCGCGTTTCCCGACGGATTGACCGTACTGGGTTACGACGGGATCGCGCCGACGGCGACGCCTGGCGAGGTATTATCGGTTCGGCTACTCTGGCGAGAAGATCGCGCCCTGACGACCGATCTCTCGCGAACGCTCGAATTTCGCTCGTCATCCGGCTCGGTCGTCGCGTCGCGGACCGACCCGATCCTCCCGTCATTCCCGACCTCCAAATGGTCAGGGGCGCAAATTCTGGCCGAACGGGTGGGCCTTAAAGTACCCGCGACCCTCGATAGTGGCTCGTACGTCATTAGCCTAAGACTTGGCGCCGATGGACCGACGATGAGTCTCGGGACGATCGGGGTCAAAGGCCCGGACCGAAAGTTCGCCGAGCCGGCCATAGGTCAGCCGGTCGGCGCGCGCTTCGGATCGTTCGCGACCGTCACCCGAGCAAGCACTGCCGCCGGTTCGACTGGTCCCACTTCGTCTGCCCGGCTTACGCTTATTTGGCACGCCCAGGCAACCGCCGACCGACCATACACCGTGTTCGTCCACGTTCTCGATCCGTCGGGAAAGATCGTGACACAGCTCGACCGACAGCCGGCCAACAACGGACGTCCGACCGATGGCTGGGTGGCGGGTGAGTTTATTGTCGACGAATACGAGCTGAGCTTTCCACCAGACGCCGCGCCGGGGCCCTATCAGCTCGAGGTTGGACTCTACGACTCGGTCAGCGGCGTCCGAGTTCCAGCCACGCTACCGGACGGCACGACGAGTGACCACGTCGTCATCCCCGGCATCGGCAGCTCCGGATGAGCCTTCCCTCCTCGGCGACGAGGCGGCCGATCCGGCTCGTACTCCTGATCGCGGTTCTTCTGTTCGCCGCGGCAATCCGACTGCTTGGCATCGGCAATACCGACCTCTGGGGTGACGAGGCGTTTAGCGTCACGACCGCGATCGGCCCGATCCACAGTCTGATCGACTCGCTCGCCACCGGCGAGCCACACCCACCGTTGTATCCGCTCTTATTGGCGGCCTGGCTGCGACTCTTGGGGCATTCCGAGGTCGTCGCGCGATTGCCATCGGCGTTCGCCGGCATTGCAAGCGTGGCCGTGGCAGCGGCGATCGGGGCTCGTCTAGGTGGCGATTCCGAAGACCCTGGCGCGGACGTCGGCGCGGTCGTGGCTGCACTGCTGGTCGCCCTCAATCCATTTCAGGTCTGGTACTCCCAGGAAGCCCGCATGTACGCCCAGGTCAGCTTCTTCGCCGGCCTTTCGACTCTGGCGCTGCTGCGCTTGGATCGATCCAAGCGCAGCACGATCGTTCCGTACGCCCTGACCGTCGCAGCGGTCGCCGGTACGCATTACTTTGGACTCTTTGTTCCGCTCGCCCACGGCGTCGCCGTCGCTTTATCGGCCCACCGGCGTCCAACCCTTGGCCGGCGGTGGTTGGTGGGTGCAACGATCGCCGGGTTGATCTATCTACCCTGGCTGTTCTTCGCCCGGCGAATCGTGCTTGGCTACTACGGCGCTCAACCCGGAGCGATCGATTTACGGCAAATCGCGCTGCAATCGTGGGTTCGCATCGCCGCCGGCTGGTCTCTCGAATGGCGCGTCGCCGTTGCCAGCGCCGGAGTCTTAACCCTCTTTGCCGTGCTGGGCGCGCTGCTTCCCGCGCGAAATCCAGACGATCGGTTCGCCCGGACGGTCCTGGTCGCATGGCTGGTCGTGCCCTATGCCGCCGGGTACCTCGTCTCGCTGTTTCGCCCGATGTACGCCGAGCGCTACCTGATCGTCGCGTCCCTACCGCTGACCTTGCTAATCGCACGGCTGATTGGCCGGGCTCTTTTGGCCGGCGCTTCGACCGCCGGAGTGAAAGGAGGGGCGCCAATCGGGAGACAACGTCGGCCGTGGCTGCCGTCCGTTCTGTCGATCGGGAGCGGCCCGGTCGTCCTGGTCGCCGTTCTCGGTCTTGCCCTTGGACCGTTGCACAACGTTTGGGTCGGCCAATATCAAAAGAGCACCTACAATACGCACGTCGGCGACGTCCGCGACCTGTTTCGGCCGGGGGACGCGGTCATCCTCGACGGGACCTCTCAGCTACCGCTCTACAATTACTACCTTCGACAACCGTGGCCAACGTACCCGCTGCCCCGGGTCCTTCCCCTCGACCCGCCGAAGACCGAGGCTGAGCTCGCCGACATTGCCCGGACCCACACCGGCGCCTGGATCTTCCTGTACGCAACGCCCGATTACGACCCAGGCTACGTCATCCCTCGGTGGCTCGCTCAACACGGATTTCGGGCCTACGACAACTGGCAGGTGACCGGTCGACTGCAGTACTATCGCTTTGCCAGTCCAGATTCGCTCGCCGCGACCCCAACTGACGTCAAACTCGGCGGGGTCGTGAAGCTCGAACAGATCGCCACCACCACGGCCGATCTGGCGGCCGGGGACTCGGTGCCAATTCTTTTTCGGTTTCGCCGAACCTCTCCGGAAAAGAAATCGCTTCGAGTGTCGCTGCGCTTGATCGATCGATCCGGCGAGACCTGGGCCCAGGCCGACAAGGACGTGGGTGGCGACTTTTTCCAGGAGAGCGACTGGCCAGACGGACAATCGCTCGACGACCGGCACGCCATAATGATTCAGCCGGGTACCCCGCCTGGCGACTACCGACTGATTGCAAATATCTACGAATCTGGGTCGCCAAACCCGCTGCCTCCGAGCGGCGCCGGTGTCACCGTGGGTGCCGGAGGCATGCTGGTGCGTACCGTTCACGTTTCGCAGGCGTCAGATCACCTCTGGACTCGGGGCATCGGTGGATTTCGAACCGTTGGCGCATCGACCGGTTCAGGCGTTGAGCTTATTGGCTTCGCCGGATCGACGGAGTTCACAACCGGCTCGGCGGCGCCCCTGAGTCTCTACTGGAAGGCCCTGGCCGACCGTCCCCCGGCGACCGTCGTGCAATCGCTGATTACGACGGATAACGGCTCGGTTGCCTCGCGGAGCGAGCTACCGCTGGCGCCTCGGGGTTTCCCCATAAACGCGTGGCACGCTGGCGACGTTGTCCGGGACATGATCCGGATCCCGGTTCCCTCAACGCTCGCACCCGGCACCTACGGACTCCGAGTTGAGACCACCGACGCTTCCGGCAACACGGCGTCGGTGGACAATCCGATCTTGCTGGGGACGGTCAAGGTGAACGCTGGCCCACCGGCCGCTCAACCTTCGTCCCCCCAACACTCGACCGCATATTCTTTGGGGGATTCGATTCTTCTCGAAGGCTTCGACCTCGCCTCGGCCCGCGTTGCTCCAGGTGGCCACATCTCGCTCAAGCTCCACTGGTCGGACGTTTCAACGGTACCGGATGACTACACCGTATTCGTCCACGTTCTCGACGCGAAGGAAAAGGTCGTTGCCCAGCGCGACCAGCAGCCGGCGAACGGGAACCGCCCGACGACCGCTTGGACTCCGGGCGACCGAACCCTCGACGAATACGATCTGACGATACCAGTGGGAACCGCGGTCGGCTCATACTCAATCGAGGTCGGAATGTATAATCCCACGGACGGCACCAGACTTCCGATTATCCGAGACGGACAGCCCGCCGGAGATCGAATCATCCTCACCAGTCTCGTCGTCGCTTCATGAAGAACCGCTGGCTTGCCCCGGCGCTCGTCGGCGTGCTGATCTTCGGAGCGGCGCTCCGGATCGTGCGACTGCACTCCGCGCCCCCTGGCCTGTTTTTCGATGAAGCGGCGAACCTGTTCGATATCGCGGACGTTCTGAACGGCGCTCGCCCGCTCTACTTTCCCGCGAACAATGGCCGCGAGCCATTCTTTTTCTACTGGGCAAGCCTCTTCGCGAGTTTTCTGGGTAACACCCCGTACTCCCTCCGACTATCGGGAGCGACGATTGGCACATTGACCCTTCCGGCAACGTTTCTCTGCGCCCGGGAGGCGGCTCGTTGCTGGGATCGAGACCGAACCTGGGGCGACGCCGTGGCCGTTGTCTCAACCTTCGTCCTTGGAATCACCTACTTTCACCTGCACTACAGTCGATTCGGGCTCCGAACGATCTCGCTCCCCTTCTTTCTTGCTCTCGGCTACGGTTTTCTCTTTCGCGCCATCCGGCGCCGGTCGGTCGGGGCGGCGACCGCGGCCGGTGTTTTCGGGGGCCTTTCGACCTACACCTACATCGCCAGCCGACTTGCTCCGCTCGTCCTGATCGTCCCGTTCGTCTTTGGGGTAGCCCGCGGGCGACTTCGCCCTCTCATCCCGCTCGTCGTCTGGGTCGGTCTCCTTTGGGCTCTCGTCAGTGTCCCGCTCGGGGTCTACTACCTTCGACACCCCCAGTCCGTTCAGGGACACACGGACGACGTGTCGATTCTCAATCCAGTTAATAACGGGGGCGATCCCGTCGGAGCCGTGCTACGGGGCGCGATCGCCACGCTTGGCGCATTTGACGTTCGGGGATCTCTTGGCTCCGATCAGAATCTCTCCGGTCGGCCGATTCTCGATCCGCTGATGAGCGTGTTCTTCGCTATTGGACTTGTCGGGGTCATCGCCTCGTTCGCGCGAAAGGGGCAACCCAAGACGACGCTCGACGGAATGGGGACGGAAGGACTGGATTTAGATCGCTCTAGGTTTGGAACGACTCGGGCGTCGGACGAGTCGCTCCGCCCTTTCGTTGCAGCATTTCTGATTGCCTGGATCGTCGACCAGTCCGCCCCCTCGGTGTTCTCGGTAAGCCCGCCCGGCTTTGTCCGTTTGACGGGCGTTCTCCCCGCCGTCGCGATTATCGTTGGAATCGGCATCTGCACGAGTTACCGCTGGCTTCGTCTCCGCAAGGTCCCCCGAGCGTCCGTTTTGGCCGGAATCGGGGCAGCGCTGGCGATTTCGACCGGATGGACGGTGCGCGACTACTTTTTCGTGTGGGCCCCGAGCCGAGACGCCTACAACTGGATGATGGCGCCGAAGGTCGATGCGGCGAACTACCTCAAGCCGCTGGCGGCGTCCGACCGCGTCTTCCTGGCCCCGCTGTGGGCGGGAGATAACACGGTCAAGTTCATGACCCGGGGGGCACCAATCCAGTCCTTCGACCTCGGTCAGACTCTCGTCGTCCCGACGGATCGGTCTCGAGACGTTGATTACCTCTTTCCAGCGTCCGACCCGGAAGAGGCCACGCAAGTCGCGTCCGAGCTACCGTCTCACCCACCGATCACGACGGTGAACGATCCATCTGGTCGCTATCCAACACTATTGCGCTTGGATCTGCATTCGGCGAACTTACCGGAGGTTCCCAGGGCAGCGGCGACCTTCGAAGATGGCATCGGTCTGGTGGGGGCAACAATATCGCCGTCGAAAATCGTTCCCGGCGCTTCGATCGACGTCACGTTCGAGTGGTTCAGCCAGCATCCATCGAGCGACGACTACACGATCTTCGTCCACGTGCGCGACTCGGCCGACTCGACTGTCGCTCAGGCGGATGGTCGTCCGGGGAATGGGAGCTTTCCCACGACGTCCTGGCGGCCAGGTGACATTATCTGGGATCATCATCATCTGACCGTAGGACCGACGGTGCGGACTGGTTCTTACCACGTCGTCGTGGGGCTCTACCGACTCGCGACGCTGAAACGCCTGCAAGCTACAACAAGCTTCGGACGGGCAGCTAACGACGAAGTGGTGGTGGGGAATTTCGAGGTCAGGTCGCCTTAACCCGGTGAAGCCGGAGGACGTTCGTCTCGCCGACGTTAGGAATCCCCGATGAGCTGGCAGTGACCACGATGTCGTCTCCCGGTTTGACCAGGTCGACCGGCAGCAGTCCGGCGTCGATGCGCGCGACCAGGTCCTCGAGGTCGCCGAGACCCGGAGCCACGATCGGAACGACTCCCCAGACCACGGAGCTCCGGCGCGCAATTCGATCGTCGGCTGAAATCGCGACGACTGGCGACGGGGGTCGATACTTCGAGACGAGGCGCGCGGTAAATCCAGAACGGGTCCGGGCGACGATAGCCGACGCTCTTAGGCGCCGAACCGCCGTGCTCGTCGCTTCGGCGATGACCTCGGCGAAGACGAGCGGCTCGACGTCGGGAATTTGCCGATGACCAAACTGATCGAAGTGGGAATCTGCTTCGACGGCGATGCGGGCCATTATCTCGACCGCCTCGATCGGATAATCGCCGATCGCGGTTTCCGCCGACAGCATGACGGCATCGGTCCCATCGAAAATGGCATTGGCGACGTCGGACGCTTCGGCCCGGGTGGGCGTTGGACTGTGAATCATCGACTCTAGCATTTGCGTCGCGGTTATAACCGGAATGGCCCGTCGGTTCGCGGCCGCGATGATCTGCTTCTGAAGCAAAGGCACCCTTTCGGCGGATAGCTCGACGCCGAGATCGCCTCGCGCGACCATCACACCATCGGAGACCTCGACAATTGCGTCGAGGTGATCGATCGCTTCCGGTTTTTCCAGCTTTGCGATGATCGGCGTGGTGGCCCCTTCGGCGGCGACTAGCTGCCGCGCCTTGATGACATCCTCCGGCCGTCGTACAAACGAAAGGGCAATCAGGTCGACGCCGATCGACACGCCGAACTTCAGGTCGGCAACGTCCTTCTCCGTTAACGACGGAGCGCTAATCGGGACGCCGGGCAGATTGATGCCGGTGTGGCTACCGATATCGCCTCCCCGAACGATCCGGGTCTGGACCGCGGTGGGAGTCGTGCTGACAACGGTTAGCTCGACGCTTCCGTCGGCCAGAAGAATTCGGTCCCCCGGTCGAACGTCGGAAGGTAACTGAGTGAATGACGTCGACACCGACTGTCCCGTCCCCGAAAATGGCAGCGTCGTGATGGTGAACGGCGCCCCGACGTTTAGATGTAAGGGTGGGTGGAGAATGGGACCGGTACGGATCTTTGGTCCCTGAAGGTCCTGGAGGACCGCGACGTGTCGCCCAAGCTCGGCGGAAACGGAGCGAACGATCTCGAGAATGGCGCGATGCTCCTGGGTTTCACCATGGGAAAAGTTGAGGCGAGCGACATCCATCCCGGCGTTGATGAGATCGCGGATTCGGGCTGGGGTCGCCGTCACCGGTCCAAGCGTACAGACGATCTTGGTGCGGCGACGGAATGAGCTCACCGGTCCGAGGGGTCTAGGGAGGACACCTGACCGTCACCCTACTCGGCAGGCGCTGGACGGAACGGAATTGGCTTGGTCGATGGGGATTCGACTGTCATCGCGCGTCGAATGGGGCTAGCTTCGGACTGGGAAGCGCGAATCCGATAGCTACAGGTTGCATCGCCCTTCTGAATCCAGGAGACCCGTTCGACAGTCTCGCCGAGTACTCGCTTGATGAAACCGATCTCGGCGGTGCAAACGACCTGCGGATGACGCGCGGCAACACAGCTCGCGGGACAATTGCGCTGAACCAGCAGGTACCCCTCCGAAGTCTTTTCGAGCGACGCCATCGCTCCCTCTTCGGTGCGAATTGTTGTGAGTATTTTCAGCTTCTCTTCAAGCGTTTTACCCACGAGGCGGGGTGCATGATCGGCCGCCCAGACGTCCGCGACCTTGCTCGCAAGGTCAGCCGACGAAACCTCCGACGAGACAGCAAGGGCGTCTAGAATCCGATTGCAGAGAGTGTGGTAGTTTTTTGGAAACTGGTCCTGACCTCGTTCCGTAAGCGAGTAAACGAAACGGGGTCGGCCGACTCGACCGCGAGACTCTTCGTACGAAATCAGTCCATCGCGTTCGAGAATGTTGAGATGGCCTCGCACGGACATCGAAGCGATGCCCGCATCTTGAGCGAGCTCGTCAAGCGTCGCTCGCCCACGTTGCTTCAGAAACTCAAGAATCGAACGACGGGTTCGCTGCAAGCTAATCCGCCCTCGTCGGATACCCGGCGGCTAGACCCATGGCCTGCCACCGGATCGCAGGATGGTTGCCACGACCGATCCTATCAACCACGGATCGCGGTTGTCAAACGAGACTTGCTCGGAACCTTCTCCGGTTCCGGGCGAACCCGTCGCGGCCGGCCCGGACGCTCGCGTTCGAACGTGACCGGCGCCGGTCGAGGCTTCTCGGTCCGGACGTCGTCGATAAACACCGGACCGCCGCACCGGGCGCATCGCAGCTTTCCAGACTCGACGGCCGCGGCGTCGACGCCGGGCCCAGGGCGGAACGTACCGTTCTTGAGAGATAAGCCGGTCGTGCCGACCAGCTCACCAGATATGAATCCGCAGAAATAACACTTGACGTCGCCTACATAAGCCATTGACTTACTAACCTCCACGACCCCGCGGACTCCCGCGCCTCGTGAGTCCACCTGGGGTGTGCGTGCCGCCAACCGTCGGGCGATCGCCGGCAAGCACCTTTGCACGTGGAATAAATTAGCATTTTATGGGCCACGGGTCAATAGCTTATTACATATTTTAATAATTTTCCTTATTAATTAAGTCGGACCGCGGCGACGAGAGTGGATTCGACGGTTGCTGACAGGATCCCGAGATTCCAGCCCCGGGAGGCGGCAATCGCGACCGAATTCGGATGCCGAGCCGCCAGGTCGGTCAACACGAGAGCAGCCTCACCCGATCCGATGTCGGTCGGCACCGTGACGCCCGGTAGTCGGTCGATCTTGTTGAGCGCGGTCACCCGCGGCTTGTCCGCGAGCCCCAGATCGACCAGCGTTTGCTCCACGGCGATTCCTTGCTCGATCCGCCGAGGATGGCTCGCGTCGACGACGTGGATTAGAACGTCGGCGCTATCGAGCTCCTCGAGGGTCGCCCGAAAGGCGGCGGCGAGGGTCACCGGCAGCTTCTGGATGAACCCCACCGTATCGGACAGCAGCACGAATTGGCCGGACGGTAGCCGCAGCCGCCGAACGGTTGGGTCGAGCGTGTCGAAAGGTCGATCCTGAGCCGGCACTCCGGCCCGCACGAGCGCGTTGAATAGGGTCGACTTCCCAGCGTTGGTGTAACCCACCAGGGCGACCGTGGACAGGCCGCCTTCCCGCCGATGATCCCGATGGAGCTGTCGCTGCTCGCGCACCCTCTCGATCTGTCGGCGTAGGTCGGCGATGCGCTGCCGTGCCTGCCGGCGGTCGACTTCGAGCTGAGTTTCACCAGGGCCGCCTCGCGTCGCACCTCGCCCAAACTGCCGGGAAAGGTGAGTCCAGGCGCCTGCCAGTCGTGGCAGCTGATACTCGTATGCCGCCAGCTGGACCTGAAGACCGCCTTCCCGAGTACGGGCTCGTTGAGCGAAGACGTCGAGGATCACCTGCGATCGATCGATGACCGCCAGCTTTAACGACTCTTCGAGGGCCCGTTGTTGACTTGGCGCGAGCTCGTCGTCGAACACGACGACGTTGACCTGGCGATCGGCGGCGAGCTCGCGAATTTCTTCGATCTTCCCTTTCCCGACGAAGGTTGCTGGATGATGATTCCGCAGTTTCTGTTGGACCGTCCCCATGACCTCAATCCCGGCCGTCCGGGAGAGCTGGGCCAGCTCGGTCAGCGAATCGTCCACCGATAACACCGGGTTCGACCCCACGAGATCGACGCCAACGAGAAGGGCGCGCAGCCCCTCGGGGCTGGTCTCCTGGAGACGCTTTCGCTTTTCGACTTTGTGATCGTCCGTCAAATAATTACTCAGGTTACTTTTCTCCTTAAATATTCGGCCACTCTCCGGTATATACGAGATCGGCCGGCCCGGTCATCAGGACTTGACCTTCGGGCCCGGTGGCCATTTCGAGCTCGCCTCCCGGCAAGGCAACCACGGCTCGATCGCCGACCAATCCTTTGTACCGCGCCGCCGCGTACACGGCGCACGCTCCGGTCCCACACGCCAGGGTAATGCCCGCGCCTCGCTCCCACACTCGGGTCTCGATGCGCCTATCGGTGACGGCTCTAGCGATCTCGAAGTTGACCCGTCTTGGAAACAGCCGATCGTGTTCGACGATCGGTCCAATCCGTTCGAGTGGGAAGCCGGCAAGGTCATCCGCCATGAAGTGAACCGCGTGCGGGTTCCCCATTGAAACGGCGGTCAGTCGCAGCGCAAACTCCCCGACGGAATGGGGTAGATCGACGACCCGCTCCGAATCGACGGCGACCGGAATTTTCGCCGGATCGAAGGTGGGAGCTCCCATGTCGACGCGCACTCGTCGCGCCTGTCCTCCGACGACGTCGAGGTCGAGACGCTTCACTCCGGCTCCGGTCTCGACCGTCACCTTCGACCCAGGTAGCGCCCCGCTGTCGAACAAATACTTGGCAAAACAGCGGATCCCGTTTCCGCACATTTCGGCTTCCGATCCATCGGGGTTGTACATCACCATTCGAAAGTCCGCGACCTCCGAGTTCCGGACCAGCAGCACGCCATCTGACCCGATTCCAAAATGGCGGTCACACATCGCCCGGGCCAGTGCGGGCCAATCGTGCTCCACTCCAGCGCGCCGGTCGATCAGAATGAAGTCGTTTCCGGTGCCGTGCATCTTGTAAAACTTCGTGGGACACCTCCGTGGCGTTATCGTAGAAACGATTGGACCAGCCGCAAGGCCTGCTTGGGCGACTCGGAATCGGCCGCCAGCCATTCGATTGATCGGTCTTCCAATCGAAACCACGTCAACTGAGTCCGTGCGAATCGATGGGTTTCGAACTTGTAACGCTGAACCGCTTCGGGAAACTCAAGTCGACCCTCGAGGAAGTCGACCATCTGTCGATAGCCAAATCCGCTAAGCGCGGGCCGGGTCGTCGGACAGCCACGATCGATCGCCGACCGGGTTTCCTCGAGCAAGCCCGCCGCGATCTGCGCGTCCACCCGCGCGTCAATGCGTCGGTACAATTCTTCCCTTTCGACCGTCAGCCCAATTCGGAAGACGCGGTACCGGGGCTCGCCAATCGAGTGATCGGAAAAACGTCGTCCGCTCGCGATCGTGACTTCCAGGGCGCGGACGACCCGACGAACGTTTCGCGGGTCGATCCGGCCGGCCGCCACCGGATCGAGGACCGCCAGACGGCCGTGGAGCGCCGGCGGCCCTTCCCGTCGCGCCTGCTCCTCGAGCTCGGCCCGCAGCTCCCGGTTCGGCGGGACCCGCGGCAGCTGGAGCCCATCCGCGATCGCCCGAACGTAGAGGCCGGTTCCCCCGACCAGCAGTGGAAGCCCTCCCCGCGCGAGCACCTCGTCGATGACCGCGAACGCCCGATCCTGAAAATCGGCGAGCGAGAAATCATCCTCGGGATCGACGACGTCGATCAGGTGATGCGGAACTCCGCGCCGCTCGCCCACGGTGGGTTTGGCGGTTCCTATGTCAAGGCAACGATACACCTGGCGTGAATCCGCCGAAACCACCTCGACTCGCTGGCCGGTCGCGCGAATCCAGGATTCCGCGAAATCAATCGCGAGCGCGGTCTTGCCAACGGCCGTGGGACCAACCAGCGCGACAATCGGTGCAAGGGGGCCGGGCAATCCTCGGGAATTGAAGGAACGATCGGTCAATCGATGGTCTCGCGTTTCTAGGCGGGAGCATTGGCCGCGGTTACGTACACATTATACCCAAATTACTATTTGGAAGCAGCCGTGGTGCCGCTCTCTCGATGGCGGCGGCCGGGTCCGGGGCCCGGTTGTCGCCATCGACGGACCGTGGTAGAATTGTGCGAGTTTCGGGGCGTAGCGCAGTCTGGTAGCGCACCTGTATGGGGTGCAGGTGGTCGGGCGTTCGAATCGCCCCGCCCCGACCAATTGGGGGCCGGATCGTACGATCCGGCCCTTACTTTGTCCCCACCGGGCCCCGTCCGATTATCAACGACGGCAATTATCGCCCCTGTTGGTAAGCTGACGCGGCGATGATCCACACGATGGCCGCCCCCAGAAGGTAGACGCACGCGATTGCGACGATGCTGTACAGCTCGATCAGGTGGCCAGCGACCAGATAACCGGGAACGAATAGAGCGAAGGGCTCGACGACCGGCGTTGTCAGCCGAATGATCTCCGCGATCGGAGCCGTCAGCTGGCCCAGGTTTCGGATCCCCAGAAAGATCGCAATCGCCCGAATGCCAATACCAAATTGAACGAGCTGGGTTGTGAGAGACACCGTTCCGACCGCGAGACCGACGATTCCAGTGTCGTCCTGAGCGCGCTCGTGTAGGCTCGCCCACGTCCCCTGACTCGGCTCCGGGTACTTCGGCAGAATGACCATCAGACAGATTCCACTGACAAACCCGCCGACGTGGGCCCACCAGGCAATGCCGGATGATTGCATCGACGCCGTGGTCAACGCGGCCACTCCGCTAAAGAACTGGGTCACGAACCAGAAACCGATCATGAGCAGGGCTGGCACTTCGAGAACCCAGAAAAAGAGGATCGGTACCAGGACCGAAACGCGCGCGCCCGGAAAGGTGACCGCGTAGGCGCCGAGGACCCCGGCGATTGCCCCGCTCGCGCCGATGGCCGCAACGACCGACGTTGGATCGACTTCGACCTGGGCAAGGTTGGCAACGATGCCACAGACGAGATAGAACGCCAAATAGGTGGCATGGCCAAGTCGGTCTTCGACGTTGTCGCCGAAGATCCAGAGGAAAAGCATGTTGCCGCCGAGGTGCAGCCATCCACCGTGCAGAAACATGGCGGTCACAAGCGTTGCCAGGACCGCCAGATTAACCTCGTGTGACCCGTTCAGCGCAAGATTGATTCGGGCGGGAACGACGCCCCAACGCTCGAGGACCGGGTCAAGCCCGGCCCCGAGGCTCAGCTCGTAGAGGAAGACGACGACATTGATCCCAATGAGTGACAGGTTCACCCACGGGGTCCTGCTAGTTCGTGGACTGTCGCCGAGAGGAATCACCGTGGCCACTCCAGGCAAAACGACGCTAATTTCATGTAATGATAATACGCGGGAAAGCCCCGGATCGTTACGAGCGTTCGCTCA
>CAZBQK010000014.1:0-42942 GCA_964493975.1 uncultured Dehalococcoidales bacterium
CTTGTCCCTCGCTCGTAGCTCGTACGAGCGGGGGACAAGCCCCCGCGCTACTGACCCATTGCTCGGTCGAACGCGATATCCACACGGGAACGGCTCTCGGACAGGTAGCCTAAGCTCTCGTCCGACCTACAATCCGTGAACGAACCGGTTCAGGCGCTCGACGCCCTTTTCGATCGTCGCCATGTCGGTGGCGTAGGAAAAGCGAATGTGCTCGTCCGCGCCGAACGATAGTCCCGGTACGACCGCCACGTGCTCCTGTTCGAGGAACCGTTGCGAGAAAGCGACCGAATCAAGACCAGTCGCCTTGATCGACGGGAACAGGTAGAAAGCGCCATCGGGACGGACACAGGTGATTCCCGGAATCTCTACTAATCCGGCGTACATGACGTCAAGACGCTTGGCGAACGCCTGGCGCATCGTTTCGATTGCCGATTGATCTCCTTCCAGGGCGGCGATCGCGCCATACTGGGCGAAGGTCGTGACGTTGGATAGGCTGTGACTCTGGACGATGTTGGCCGCGTCGATGATCTCCTGGGGACCAGCCGAGTACCCTAGCCGCCAACCAGTCATCGCGTACGCCTTGCTGAAGCCGTTGATAGTGATCGTGCGTAAAAAGATCTCATCGCCCAGGCTGCCGAAACTCCGAAACGCCACGTCACCGTACACAAGCTTCTCGTAAATTTCGTCGGAGATCACCAACAGGTTCCGCTCGACGGCGACCTCGCCAATCGCGGCGAGCTCCTCCGCAGTGTACATAACGCCCGTCGGATTTGACGGAGAAGCGATAATCAGGAGCCTCGTTCGCGGCGTTATCGCGGCTTCAAGGTCCGACGGGCCAATCTTGAATCGGGAGGCCTCGCTCGTCGGGATGATGACGGGCACGCCACCGGCCAGTCGCACCATCTCCGGATAGCTCAGCCAGAACGGCGCTGGAATGATGACTTCGTCGCCAGGATTGATCAGCGCCATCATCAGGTTATAGAGCGCTTGTTTTGCGCCGCCGGACACCTGAATCTGGCTCGGCTTATAGCTCAACCCATTCTCTCGCTTCAGTTTTAGGGAGATCGCCTCGCGAAGGTGGGCAACGCCTTCCACCGACGCGTACTTCGTCTCCCCTCGTTCGAGCGCGAGAATAGCCGCGCGCTTGATGTGCTCCGGGGTGTCGAAATCCGGCTCGCCCGACCCAAAGCCGCACACGTCAAGGCCCTGGGCTTTGAGTGCCCGGGCCTTCGCCGTGATCGCGAGGGTCATCGACGGCGCGATTCCATTCAAGCGATCGGCCAGACGGATTCGTGGTGGAGAATGGTGGATGCTCGCTGCCATGACCTGCTACCTACCCGATTCCTAGTACTTCGGCGAGACGCCGGATCACGATCGTTTCCTCTCCGTCCTTGAGGGTCTGCGGATTGACGAAGATGCCCGTGCGTCCACCGGCCACGACGATCGACGGGTCGCCATCGCGGAGCGCTTTCACGATGTCCGGAACGGTCACACGGGCCTTCGCCGCGTCGATGGAAATCAGTGCCCGCGGCATCGGCTGGCCGGCCTCGCTCGGAAAGTCGCGTCGGGCGGAGATGCCCGGTCGCTTACCGTCGAAAGCACTAACGACTGCCGAGACGACGTCTTCATAGCGCTGCATGATCGCCTGGTGGTCCTGTCGGAGGTACCACTCGAGCGCGGCGAGCATGCCCGCCAGCTCCTCTTTGCCGACTTTCATCGGGCGGCCGATGTTCGCGTTAGGACTGGCATTCACGTAGATTCCGTCGATAATCGACTTTCGTCCGAGGACTAAGCCAGTCGGCTGAGGACCCTGCAGCCCTTTTCCGCCTGAGAAAATGACGATGTCGGCGCCGCGTTCTTGAGTGTAGCGCCAGAGATTCTCGGGTGGCGGAATCTGGGCCGCGGCGTCGACCACGACCGGAACGTTTCGTCGGTGGGCGCTTGCCACTACTTCTTCGAGCGGGAGGGCTCGCTCTTCGTTGACCAGGCCCGCCAGAAAAACGACGGCGATCGTCCGATCGGTGTAGGCTGCCTCCAGCTCCCAGAGCTGAGCGGCGCCACTGCCCGGACCAAATTCGACGAGGTTGACGCCGACCATCCGAATGGCGTGATCGTACCCGAACCGATGCGACGTGTGAATGAGGACGTCGTAGTTCGGCCCGTCGGGCAACGGCAGCCGCTCCGCCTTGGCCTCATCCGTGCCGGTAATCAGAGCGGCCGTGACCAGCGCGAGCCCGGCCGCCGCTCCACTGGTAACGTAGGCGGCTTCGTTGTGGGTCAGCTCGGCGATTCGGGCGCTGACCGCGCGCTGAAGGTCGACGACATCGACGAAGGAATCGCCCGCTTCGAGCATGGCCTGCCGCACTTCGAGCGGCATGACCGATCCTCCCAATCGAGTGAGCGTCGCGGCGGCGTTGATGACCCGTCGTATGCCGAGTCGTTCGTAGGTTCCGACCGGCCGGGTTGCGATGTCTGCCATGGCGATGTCCTCCTTGTCGCCAGTAGTGTAAACGAGGGCGCGCCATCGACGCCAGTGTCAGCCCGACTATAATTCGGAGCGGAGCGTGTGAGGGAGACTCGACAGTGAATGTAGTCGGCTTGATGTCGGGCACGTCCGCCGATGGCGTCGATGCAGCATTTATCACAATCGAAAGGGACGGAGGTCGTCCACGGGTTCACCCGATTTCCTGGACGACCCTTCCTTTCCCCACCGATGTTCGGAATGAGATCCTCGCGGCTTCTGAGCCCAGTACCGGCACGGTCGACCGCATTAGTCGGCTGAACTTCCTACTTGGTGCCTGGTTTTCCGACGCGGTCGTGGCGGTTGTCGGCGAAGCCGGCCGCTCGCTCGCCGACGTCGACCTGATCGCGTCGCATGGTCAAACGATCTATCACGCGGTCGGACCCGACGAGCGGACGCCCTCGACCCTTCAAATTGGGTCCGCGGCAGTCATCGCGGAGCGAACCGGTCGTACTGTCGTGGCAGACTTCCGCCAGCGTGACGTCGCGGCCGGAGGACAGGGCGCGCCTTTGACCTCGTTCGTCGACTACCTATTATTCGGCGACGTCCAACGCTCTCGGGCCCTGCAGAACATTGGTGGCATCGGAAACGTGACCTTTCTCCCGGCTGGAGCCCCCTCGTCGTCGGCGCTCGCGTTCGACACTGGGCCCGGCAACATGGTCGTCGACGCCTTGGTCAGCGAGCTTTTCGAGGAGCCGTTCGACCGCGACGGCAAGATCGCCGCTTCGGGTCGTGTTGACGAAGCCATGCTGGCTCAGCTACTCGACGCCCATTATTTCGCGCTTGCTCCGCCAAAAACGACCGGGCGAGAGCAGTTTGGGGCGGAATATGCCGCGCGAATCCGTCGCTTGGGCGATGACCGGGGCACGAGCGCGCGCGACCTTGTCGCCACGGCGACCGCGCTTACGGCGCGGTCGATCGCCGATGCATATCGACGGTTTCTGCCAACGGTCGACGAAGTCGTTTTGTCCGGTGGAGGCGCGGCTAACGGCACTCTCGTGACGTGGCTGTCGACGGCCCTGGACGCCTGTGGCCTGAAAGTTAGCATGCGGCGTCCGGAGGAATTTGGAATTGCGTCGGACGCCAAAGAGGCGATCGTCTTCGCTGTCCTCGGCTTTGAATCGCTGCACGGCCGGGTGGGGACGTTGCCGAACTGCACCGGGGCGGCTCACCCGGTCGTGCTTGGCTCGATCGTTCCAGGCGACAACTTTCTGCACCTCGTCGGCCGAGTGGTCAACGCGGCGTCAGCTGGCCACAAGAAATAGCCAAGCGTCCGAACCTGGCAGGCTTCCGATGCTCAGATTTGATACTCGTTACTTCGTGCCGTCGCTGTGGAATCGCCGACGTTCTTCGGCCGTCTTGGCGGCGACGCTTGCCTGTGTCGTGGTCCTCGCCGGTTGCGCACAGACACCCGCTCCGCCGCCAACGACCGGCGGCGCTTCCGTCGCCTCGGCAAGTCCGATTGCAAATGTGGGCCACGTTTTCCTGATCGTGATGGAGAACAAAGAATACAGCGATATCATCGGATCGCGGGAGGCACCGTACATCAATAGCCTGGCTAGGGACTACGGACTCGCGGAGCGGTCCTATGCGATAACCCACCCAAGTCTACCGAATTACCTCGCGCTCCTATCCGGATCAACCCAGGGCATAACGACGGACTGCGAGGACTGTTCGATTGACGCGCCAAACCTCGTGGATCAGCTCGAGGCCCACCGGCGCACCTGGCGCTCCTACCAGGAGGACCTCCCCAGTCCCTGCTTCAACGGTCCGGGTAGCGTTGGCCTCCTCGATCGGTTGAGAGGACTGGCCTACGTTCGCCGCCACAACCCATTCGCCTACTTTGAGAGTATCCAGGGAAATCCTCTACGGTGCCGAAATATCGTCCCGATGACCGGATTTTCGAACGATCTGAAGTCGAGCTTTGTGCCCGATTTTGTCTGGATCACACCAAATCTTCGCCATGATATGCATGATGGATCGATCGCGGAAGGCGACTCGTGGCTCCAGTCGACCGTTCCCGACATACTCGCAAGCTCGGCCTGGAAGGACGGCGGAGTGCTGATTGTTACCTGGGACGAGGGTCGGACGAACGTCGGGTGCTGCGGGAACGCGGCGGGCGGCCATATCCCCACGATCGTCGCCGCCAGCTCGGGAAAGCGAGGATTTGCCTCGCCGGTGCCGATAACGCATTACAGTGTTTTGCGTACGATCGAGGAAGCGTGGGGTCTTGGTCTACTCGGTCACGCCGCCGATCAATCGACCAATACAATGTTCGATTACTTTAGCTGACGTTCGTTGAACGACAGGACCCGGTGCCCTTCCACGCTATGAACCAAACGCGGAAGGGCACCGGGTTGGCGTCAGGCGACGCCGGTGCCTGCTCTCGCTGGGTGCTGTGTTGTCGTGGTCGGAAGTCGGAACATTATTCGAGGATGCGGATGCTCGAGCAGATCCCGAATCATATAGACGAGGCGCTCTGGTTCGAAGGGTTTAGTAATGAAAGCATCGGCGCCGGCGCGGGCGATCTCTTCCGCCTCCTGAAACTCGGATGCGGTAACGACGATGACCGGCAGCTGGGGTGCAAATTTTTTGAAGAGGCGTAGAAGACGAAATCCGGAGACTTCTGGAACGTTGAGATCCATGGTGACCAGCGTCGGACTCTTTTCGTCAAACGCTCGGAGCGCTTCGAGGCCGTCCGGAACGACGGTGGTCCGCATACCCGCCGCGAGAAGATTGGTTTGAATAATCTCCGCGACGTGGGGGTCGTCTTCGACCACGAGGATATGATTGCTCCTCGGCACTCGGTCCTCCATATCTCATAAATCATGTTAGCTTGCACGCTTACCCGGTCGATGCGGGGGTCCGATCGATCAGTCGCTCGCGTCTCGCCATGAGCTGACGGCGTCGAACGTCGCGCATCGACGAATCCAGGACATCCAAGAGGATCTTGACGCTGGCGACAAGATTCTCCGGGTAAAACGGCTTCGTGACGTACTCAACAGCGCCAGTGCTCAGGCCACGAAGGACGTCTTGATCGTCGCCTTTGCACGTCAACATGATCACCGGACACGCGGCAGTACGTGGGTCTTTGGTAAGTCGGTCGAGAACTTCCCAACCGTCGAGTTCCGGCATGAGGACGTCAAGAATTATGAGGTCTGGCTGAAGCTCGAATGCCTGGACCAGTCCGGCGGCGCCGTCGCTTGCGAGTGACACGTCATATCCGGCGCCTTCCAGATTGACTTTCACAATCTCACAGATGTCCGGATCGTCATCGATCATCAGAATGCTTGGGGACACCTCACCTACTCCTGCGGAAGTGCGACGTAAAACGTACTTCCCGTTCCCTGCTCGCTTTCGACCCAGATGTGGCCGCCATGAGCCTCGACGATGCTGCGGCAGATGTACAGGCCGAGGCCGGTGCCGGCAACCTTCCGAACTGCGGCCGCGTCGCCCCGGTAGAACTTGTCGAAGATCAAGCTCACCTGGCTTTGCGGAACGCCAATGCCTTGATCCTGGACGGTCACCAACGCCCACGACGACGGAAGCGACGATGAGGTCTCTAGATTGACCGACTTTCTGCCGCGGGAGAGAACCTCAAGGCCAACCTGAACGATGCCGCCTTTTGGGGAGTATTTGATCGCATTTCCGATGAGGTTTACCATAACTTGTTCAATTTGATCCCGATCGACCCGCAGTAACACTTCTTCCGGGCACGGAGTGTACCGGATCTCGTGCGCGGAGGCCGACGGGCGAATTCCAGTGACGACTTTCCGGATGGCGTCGCCAAGCTCTACCGTTTGTGGATTTAGTTTGAAGCGGCCGGATTCGAGGCGCGAGACCGACAACACGTTGTCGATGAGCCGGGTAAGGCGATCGGACGCCTCGTTGATCCCACGAAGGAAACGGGTCTGGCGCCCGCTGTCCAGATCTAGATCCGGATTGAGCAGGGTCGCCGCGTAGCCCTTGATGATGGCTAACGGCGTTCGCAGTTCGTGACTGACCATTGAGATAAAGTCGGATTTAAGTCGTTCGACCTCCTTTTGGTGACTAATATCCCGAACGACGGCGAGGGCGAATGGCCCTTCTCCCTGGCTTGCCGGAACGTAGGCATAGCTCGCACCGACGTGGCGATGGCTTCCTCGCCTTGTCAGGATCATCGCTTCGACAACGCTGCCGGCAGCGGCTCCGTCAGCTAGAACCCGGGCGGTGGCGTCGCTCAACGAGGGCTCGTCGTTGGCGCGATTCGGGAATATCTCCAGACAGCTTCTTCCGATGGCTTCCTCGGCTGCCCATTCGGTGAGCTGTTCCGCGGCTGGATTAAATGCGACGATTCGTCGGTCGGAGTCTGCCATGAAGATCGCGTCGCTTGAGTTGCGGAAGATCACGTCTAGACGATGTTTCTCGAGCTGCAAGTTGGCGTACAGATCGGCATTGCGAGCGGCCGCCTCGGAGAGCTCCTGGACCTTCCGGTGCAAGCGATTGAACAGCCTGCCGTTGTCGATCGCGATGGCGGCCTGGGCTCCAAAAGATGCGAGCAGGTCGACTTCGGCCGGCGAGAAGTGACCCGGTAGGGAGTGATACATCTCGAGCGTTCCAATACTCTCGCCGCGGATTTGCAGTGGCACTCCGACGTATGTCCGCAGCGGTCCGCCCGTTCCAGTGACGCGATCCGATCTCCGATAGTCGTTCAAGTCGGCGAGGTACAGTGGCTGACCGCGATCGGTCACGTCCTTGGCAAGATAACCAAAAGCGCGGAGCGCGCTTTCGTACACCCGCGGCGCGCTCCGCGGAACCCAGTACACGGACGACGTCGCGCCTTCCGGGGCGGTTAGCGTTAAGACTCCGACGGTCGCCTGCAGCATCTCGGTGGCAAGCTCGACGACGAGGTGAAGAGTGTCTTCGAGATTGAGGCCCGCCGCCAACGCATCGCCGATCCGTCGAAACGATGCGAGCAGCTCTAGTCGTCGTCGCTGGCTCTCATCGTACAACTGGGCGTTTTCAATCGCGACGGCCGACTGACTCGCGATGGCTTGAATAACGGCGATTTCTTGAGCGGAGTACTGGTACGGGAGGCTAATGTGATTTAGAAATATGGTGCCAATGACCCGACCTTTGTTGGCGGCAGGCACGACGAGGAATGATTTGTCGCCGAAAAAGTCGACGGCTTTCTTGTCCGTGCGAGGGTCGGTACCGGCGTCGACCACGACAACAGGCTGACCGGTGGCGATGGCTTCCTGGGACAGGGGCTCGTCGGTCAGCGCCAGTACTCGGCGCTTCCACCGAGCGGCGAATGAAGGATCAATTCCATAGAAGGCCGCGGGAAGAAGGAGCTTCCGCGGAGTGTCCAGTAACCACAAGCTGCACCGATCGGCGCCGGCAAGCTTCGCGGTTCGCTCCACCACCCGTTCGAGCACCTCATGAAGATCGAGGGTCGAACCAGCGGCCTGGGCGATTTCGAGAAGTGCGGCCGATTCATCGGCACGTAAGCGGACAGGCATATCGGTCGTGGTTTCGGAACTGGTTGGCAATGTCATCGCCTCGCGTCGGCCCATCGTCGTTGACGGGTCACGCCTTGGTCCAGTCTGACCGAAGGCCCCTGGAAAAGGGTAACTCGATTATACCTGGCGACCTACCGACTAGCAAGACGAGATTTCGGCTTTGACATGCTTGACAGAACCGGATGGCTGGTATATTCTGGCGCGAATTGAATACCAAATCGACCAAGATCGGGACGAGTATGCGCCAAGCGAGACGCAGAGAGTCGGGTAAGGTGTGAGCCGACGTCAGCGCTGGTGTTGAATGGACCCGTGAGTCGCCGCCCGAAAGGATAAATCCGACTAGACGCGGCCGGTGGTCCCGCCGTTAAAAGGGAACGGATATCGGTCATGTCGACGGCCTTTGCCGTTAGTCTAGCCTGTATTCGTTATTGAGTGGGTCGCATGCGCGGCCAAATGGGGTGGCACCACGGAAACCTCCCGTCCCCAAGTCGGGGCGAGAGGTTTTTTGTTGTCAACTCTGCTGGTGCCAGGAGATCCCATGTACACTCCGTCACGCGAATTCGTCGTCAACTATCGCGGACCGGGCAACACCGTGCCGGTTTATCGATCGATTCTGGCAGATCTCGAGACGCCGGTCTCAGCCTACCTTAAGGTGGCCCGCGGCGCCGGAAGCTTTCTCCTCGAGAGCGTCGAGGGCGGCGAGCGCCTCGCCCGTTACTCCTTCATTGGCACTAATCCCTATCTGATCGCGGAATTGGACCGTGGCATTGCGCGCTTCAATCGGGACAATGGGATCCAGAGCGCTCCTTTCTCCAACCCCCTGGACGTCGTCCAGGACGAATTGAAGCGTTTTCGGCCGATTCAAGTGAACGGGTTGCCCCGATTCGTTGGCGGCGCGGTCGGTTACCTGACCTACGAGTGTGCCCGGTATTTTGAGAAGCTACCCGCTCCCGACGCTGAAGGGCTTGGTCTCCCAGAAGCCATTTTTTTCTTCGTCGATACTCTGCTTGTCTTCGACCACGTCCAGCATCGAATTCTCGTCGTGAGCAACGTCCAGCTTGACGGCGGCGTCGACGCGGGCGCGGCCTACGATCGAGCGGTGGATCGGATCGATCTCCTGGTCGATCGCTTGAAACGACCTCTTCGTGATCCGGTCGATCTGACGCCGTCTCGCGAACGACCGGGTCAGCCGCGAGGACACCACTTTGGCAACGGAGTCTTCGGCAACGTCCGACCTGGACGCTACCAGGAGATGGTCGTTCAGGCCAAGAAGCACATTCATTCTGGCGATATCATTCAGGTCGTGCCGTCGCAACGTTTCTCGCGGGGAACCGATGCTCATCCATTCTCGATCTACCGGGCTCTCCGAGCGGTCAATCCATCGCCGTACATGTATTACCTCGACCTCGGCCCATCGCAAATTGTCGGCGCCTCTCCGGAACTGCTGGTTCGAGTTGAAGACGGAATGGTGACGACCCACCCAATCGCTGGAACCCGTCGTCGAGGGAAGACGCCGGCTGAAGACGTTGCGCTCGAACAAGAGCTAGCCGGCGACGAGAAGGAACGGGCCGAACACATCATGCTGGTCGATCTGGGCCGGAACGACGTTGGCCGAGTGAGTCAGCCCGGCACCGTCCGAGTGCCTCAGCTGATGGGCGTCGAGCGCTACTCCCACGTGATGCACCTCGTGTCCCACGTGACCGGCCGGCTTCGCCCGGGATTGACCGGTTTTGACGCATTTCAATCGTGCTTCCCGGCCGGTACGGTTTCCGGGGCACCGAAGATTCGGGCGATGCAAATCATCGCCGAGCTCGAGTCGGACCGGCGAGGCTGCTACGCCGGCGCGGTTGGCTACTTCGGTTACGATGGAAACCTTGACACCGCGATTGCGATTCGAACCTGCGTTTACCAGGATGGGATTGTCTCGGTCCAGGCGGGCGGCGGTATCGTGGCCGACTCGGAGCCAGATTTCGAGCACGAGGAGACGGTCAACAAGGCGCGGGCGGTGTTGTTTGCGATCGACGTCGCCGAGCGAGAGCTTACCCCCGTTGGAGTGAAGTAAACGATGCTGATCCTCATCGACAACTATGACAGCTTCACCTACAACCTCTACCAGTACCTTTCGGAGCTCGGCGAGGAGGTCGTCGTCCACCGGAACGACGAGCTTACCCTCGATCAGATCGCCGCGGCTCGGCCAGACCGTCTGGTGATCTCCCCTGGTCCTGGAGACCCTGAAGACGCCGGCATTTCGGTCGACGTGATCCGACGCTTCGGCGGTGAGATTCCGCTTCTGGGCGTCTGCCTCGGACATCAATGCATCGGCGCCGCGTTCGGCGGCCGAATCGTCCACGCTGGCGAGCTCATGCACGGAAAAATGTCGCTCGTGCAGCATGGCGGACAAAGCGTTTTCCGGAACCTTCCGACCCCGTTTGAAGCAATTCGGTATCACTCCCTCGTCGTCGAGCGAGATTCGCTCCCCGAGTGCTTAGAGGTCACCGCTCAGACGCCGGGGGGTGCCATCATGGGGCTGCGCCATCGAACACTGCCGATACATGGCGTCCAGTTCCACCCGGAGTCGATCCGAACTCTGGTTGGTAAGGACCTTCTGCGGAACTTCCTCGACGTCGGGAGGGTGGCGTGATCCGCGACGCGATCGGTAAGGTTGTCGCCGGGGACAACTTGACCCGGGATGAGGCTGCCGCGGTCATGGAAGAGATAATGACCGGGCAGGCAACGGCAGCACAGTTCGGGGCACTCGTCACCGGCCTGCGACTCAAGGGAGAAACAGTTGCCGAAATCGCCGGCTTTGCGTTGACCATGCGGAAACTTGCCACGTCAGTTGCGCCGTCGCGGCCGGTCGTCGACACCTGCGGCACCGGTGGCGATGGACTGGGCACATTCAACATTTCGACGACTGCCGCGCTTGTCGCCGCCGGTGCCGGCGCCTACGTTGCTAAGCATGGCAATCGCTCGATGACCAGTAGGTGCGGGAGCGCCGACGTTCTGGAAGCCCTTGGAGTTCACATAACCCTAACTCCTCCTCAGGTCGAAGAGTGCATCGAAGAAGCTGGCTTTGGCTTTATGTTTGCCCAGGCGTACCATCCGGCGATGAAATTCGCGGCTGGCCTGCGCCGGGAGATCGGAATTCGGACAGTCTTCAACATCCTGGGTCCGCTAACGAATCCCGCCGGTGCTCACTTCCAAGTCTTGGGTGTCGCGACCCCGAGCCTGGTCGAGCGAATCGCCGAGGCCCTGGCACTCCTGGGAACCCACCACGCGCTCGTCGTGCATGGGGATGACGGGATCGACGAGATTTCGATGTGCTCTCCGAGCAGGGTCAGCGACGTTCGCGACGGTGCGATCCGAACGTATTCAATCGATCCGGAAGACTTTGGGTTCGCGCGGGCATCCCATAAAGAGCTGGCCGGCGGCGACGCGGCGCATAATGCCGAGATTACCCGAGGCGTCCTGCTTGGCGAAGCCGGTCCCCGCCGAGATGTCGTCCTTCTGAACGCCGCCGCCGGCCTTGTCGCCTGTAACATCGCGGTCGATCTATCGGACGGTGTGCGCCGGGCAGCCGAATCGATCGACTCCGGCGCGGCAGCAGATCGTTTGGCGCGTCTGATCGCGGTCAGTCATAGGTTTGCTTCATGAGACCCGGCATGGGAGACCGAGCATGATTCTCGACGATATCGTCGCCCACAAACAGGTCGAGCTAGCGGAGGCTCGACGCCGAATGCCCTTGAGCGAGCTCCGGGCGTTAGCAGAAACGGCTCCTCCCCGTCGCGATTACGTGGCGGCGCTGCGCCCGGAGGTGGGATCTGATGAAATTCGATTGATCGCCGAAATCAAGCGGGCATCTCCGAGTAAAGGAATTATCCGTGAAAACCTCGACCTGCTTGGACTGGCCCGGAGCTTCATCGCCGGCGGCGCGAACGCGATCTCCGTTCTCACCGACGAGAGATTTTTCGCCGGGTCACTCGACGACCTTTCTCGGGTGTCCCAGTACGGTACTCTGCCCACGCTGAGAAAAGACTTCTTGATCGATCCCTACCAGGTGTACGAGGCCGTGCTCGCCGGCGCAAGCTCGGCGCTCCTGATCGTCGGAATAATCGACAACGCCGAGTTAGCCGATCTGATTGCGATCGAACGGTCCGTGGGCATGGAGCCCCAGGTCGAGGTTCACGACGAATATCAGGTCGAGTGCGCCATTCGAGCCGGTGCCCTGATCGTTGGGATCAATAACCGGGACTTGAAGACATTCAAGGTGGACCTTGCGTCGACCGAGCGACTGCGACCACTGATTCCGACCAATTGCATCGTTGTGAGCGAGAGTGGGATCCACACCGCCGATGACGTTCAAAGACTGCGACGCACCGGCGTTCAGGCGGTGCACATCGGCGAGTCGTTAATGATGAGCGACGATCCCGCCTTAAAAATCCGGTCGCTTCTCGAACGATGAACGAGCTAATCGTCAAGATTTGCGGCTTGCGCGAGCTCGAGCATGCGCAGGCCGCCGTCGATGCTGGGGCCGACCTTCTTGGTTTTGTGTTCGCGCCCACCCGGCGTTACGTCGCGCCAGAGATCGCCGCGGCGATAGCCGGCCGGCTGTCGAAGAAAGTACCACTCGTCGGATTGTTCGTCGACGAACGACCCGAGGTCGTCCGCTCGACCTTCAAGACGTGCGGTCTCTCCTACGCTCAGCTGTGCGGCGACGAGTCCGTGGAATACTGCCGGTCTCTTGGCGTGCCAATAATCAAAAGCCTTCGGGTTCGCGGCGCGGATGTCGTCGACGAGGTCGAGCGATACGCCTCGATCTCGGCCTGGTGTATTCTCGACTCCTACGTGCCAACCGCCTATGGGGGGACTGGGACTACTTTCGACTGGACGATGGCCCGGGAGGTGTCGGGCCGGCACCGGACGATGGTCGCGGGCGGCTTGAACCCGGAAAACGTTGGCGACGCGATCCGGGTCGCGCGTCCCTGGGGCGTCGACGTCAGCAGCGGCGTCGAGACCGGCGGACTGAAAGATATCGACAAGATCATTGCATTCGTCGCCGCGGCGCGCCAGGCTGCCGTCCGTGAGCCGACTTACTGACGAACGACCTCAAACCAAAGCGACGATCCTCGAGGAGTTATCGGATGAAAGTCATCGCGCCCCCGAAGGGACATTTCGGAATATTCGGCGGCCAGTTCGTTCCGGAGACGCTGATGCCGGCCCTCGCCGAACTTGAAACGGCGTACTATTCTGCCTCTCGTGATCCAACTTTTATTACCACTCTTGGATCGCTGTTGAAGGAGTACGTTGGTCGGCCGACCCCGCTTTACTTCGCTCGGTCGCTCACCGAGCGCGTTGGCGGGGCGAAAATCTACCTGAAGCGCGAGGACCTGGCCCACACCGGAGCTCACAAGATCAATAACGCGCTCGGTCAGGGGCTACTCGCGGCGCGAATGGAAAAGCCTCGGATCATTGCCGAAACCGGTGCCGGTCAGCACGGTGTCGCGACGGCTACGGTGGGCGCTATGCTCAAGCTGAAGACTGTCGTGTACATGGGCGAAGATGACATCAATCGCCAATCATTGAACGTGTTTCGGATGAAATTGCTCGGTGCGGAGGTCCGTCCGGTCGCGAGCGGAAGCCGAACCTTAAAGGATGCGATCAACGAGGCCATTCGGGACTGGGTTGCGAACGTTTCCAACACCCACTATTTGATCGGCTCGGCCGTGGGCCCGCACCCGTATCCCACGATTGTCCGCGATTTCCAGTCGGTCATCGGGACCGAAGCACGAGAGCAGATCCTGCGGAGTGAAAACCGCCTTCCGGACGTCGTCGTCGCCTGTGTCGGTGGAGGCAGCAACGCGATCGGAATGTTCTTTCCTTTCGTTGGCGACGACGAGGTCCGTTTGGTCGGCGCGGAGGCGGCCGGCTATGGGATCGAGTCCGGCCGACATTCGGCAACTCTGACGGCCGGTGCGATCGGGGTCCTGCACGGCGCCCGTTCCTATGTTCTGCAGGACGAGCACGGCCAGATCGTCGAGACCCATAGCATATCGGCGGGCCTGGACTATCCTGGCGTTGGTCCCGAGCACAGCTTTCTGAAGGACTCGGGCCGAGCAACGTACCTCAACGTCACCGACGACCAGGCTCTCGAAGGTTTTCGACTACTCTGCGAGACCGAAGGGATCATCCCGGCCCTCGAGTCGGCCCACGCCATCTGGCAAGGCGCGGAGATCGCCCGCGACTTGCCGTCCGACAAGATTGTCCTGATCAACCTGTCCGGCCGCGGTGACAAAGATATGCCTACCGTCGCCAAGGCGCTCGGCGTCAGCCTGACCTGAGGAGGAAACGTGGGAAGAATAAGTCGGACCTTCGAGCGGACGAAGCGGGAGGGCAGAATCGCGCTGATGCCGTATCTCGCCATTGGCTACCCAACCGTCGAGACCACGGTTGCCCTGGCGGAAGCGCTGGTCGCGGCCGGAGCGGATGTGTTCGAGCTTGGTGTTCCCTTTTCAGATCCGCTCGCCGACGGCGCAACCGTCCAGCGAGCAACCCAGATCGCGCTGAAGAATGGTGTGACCCCCGGGATCTGTTTGGCGGTCGCGGCTAAGATTCGTCAGATCACCGATGTTCCGCTCGTTCTGATGAGTTACTACAATCCGATCGCCCGATATGGCGTCGGCGAGTTCTGCCGCGATGCCGCGCTCTCTGGCGTCGACGGCATGATTGTTCCGGATCTACCTCCCGAAGAGTCGGATGACGTTCGCATTGCCTCCCAACGTCACGGACTGGATTTGATCTACCTCGTCGCCCCAACCTCGACGGATGAACGGCTGCGTATGGTCGCCGAGGCGTCGCACGGTTTCGTTTACTGCGTGGCTCTGTCTGGTGTAACTGGAGCCCGTAAGAACCTTAGTGAGGGCCTACCAGATTACCTCGATCGGGTGAGGCGATTCGTCGATTTGCCGCTAGCAGTTGGATTCGGTATCAGTCGGCCCGAGCACGTCCAGGTCGTTGCCCACCACGCCGATGGTGCGATCATCGGGGCTGCCCTGATCGACAGCGTCGATTCGCTGGCTCCCGATAAGCGGGTTGAAGGCGCCGCGGACTACATTCGGAAGATGGCGGCTGGGACTAGCCGGGGCTGAGGCCGGCCTCGCCGGGCCGCACGGAATCCCGTGCTATAATCTAGCCCGACAGCTTGACGACTAAGACATACCCACCCCAGGAGGTACTTTCCTCACATATGTCGACTAAGTGGGTTTATTTATTCCGCGAAGGCAACGCGGAAATGCGCGACCTTCTCGGTGGAAAGGGTGCCGGCGCGTCGGAAATGACGCGGGCCGGGCTACCGGTTCCACCTGGATTTACAATCACCACCGAGGCGTGCAACGCCTTTTACGCCGACGGCGGCAAGTTCCCCGAAGGAATGTGGGAACAGGCCCTCGCGTCATTGCGGGACGTTGAAGCCGCCACCGGGAAAGCCCTCGGCGGAACGGACAATCCGCTCCTTGTGTCGGTACGGTCGGGCGCCCGTACGTCAATGCCAGGCATGATGGACACCGTCCTCAACCTGGGTTTGAATCCCGACACGTTGCAGGCATTGATTGCCCGGACGAACAACCCGAGATTCGGGTACGACGCGTATCGCCGATTTATTCAGATGTTTGGAAAGATCGTTCTCGATATTGACGCCCGCAAGTTCGAGCATATTCTCGATCAGAAAAAGCAGGATGTTGGCGCTCGGCTCGATACTGATTTGTCCGCCGATGATTTGAAAGACGTCGCCGGGAAATTTTCCGACCTGGTGTCGCGTGAGACTGGCCGACCGTTTCCGACCGACCCGTACGAGCAGCTTCGGCTGTCGATCCAGGCCGTTTTCCGATCCTGGAACAGCCCACGCGCGATCGCCTACCGAGATTTCGAAAAGATCCCCCATAATCTCGGCACGGCGGTGAACGTTCAGACCATGGTTTTCGGCAACATGGGGAACGATTCCGGTACTGGAGTCGCCTTTACCCGGGAGCCGAATACGGGCGAACGCATTCTCTACGGCGAATACCTGCCGAACGCGCAAGGCGAGGATGTCGTCGCCGGTACCCGGACGCCGCTGGGAATCGACGAGATGGCCAAGCATTGGCCCCCGGTCTATGCCGAGTTCAAGCGCTACGCGGACTTGCTCGAGCACACCTATCGCGACATGCAGGATCTCGAGTTCACCGTCGAAAACGGCAAGCTCTGGATGCTGCAAACCCGGTCGGGCAAGCGAAGCGCGGATGCCGCGGTGAAGATCGCTCACGATATGGTGAGTGAAGGCGTTATCACGACGAAGGATGCCGTCCTACGAGTCCAGCCGGCTCAAGTCGAGCAGCTCCTCCACCGTCGGATCGATCCGGCGGCGAAGGTGAACGTGATCGCCAGGGGCCTCAACGCGTCGCCGGGCGCGGCGAGTGGAAAGGCCGTTTTTGATGCCGACGTTGCCGTCGAGTGGACGAAGCGCGGTGAGAAAGTGGTTCTGGTCCGTCCAGAGACCAGCCCGGACGACGTGCACGGCATGATCGTGGCCGAAGGGATCCTGACGGCTCGTGGAGGCGCGACCAGTCACGCCGCCGTCGTCGCGCGAAGCATTGGCAAGCCATGCGTCGCCGGGACCGAGACCGTCCGAATCGATCTCGAGCGCCGGGTGTTTTCTTCGGCTGGCGTGACCGTCAGCGAAGGCGACATTATCTCGATCAATGGAAGCACCGGCGAAGTCATAGCCGGGCCGGTTCCAATGATCGAGCCCGAAATGACGTCCGACCTTAAGGACATCCTTTCGTGGGCTGACTCGATGCGGCGCCTGCAGGTCTGGGCGAACGCCGACTACCCGCGGGACGCGCAGATTGCCCGCGAGAACGGCGCTCAGGGTATCGGACTGTGCCGAACCGAGCACATGTTCTTTGAAGTGAATCGATTGCCGATCGTTCAGGATATGATTCTTGCCCGCGATACGGCGACGCGGGACGCGGCGTTAAGCCGCCTGCTGGAGTTTCAGCGAAGCGATTTCATTGGAATCTTCCGGGCGATGGACGGGTTGCCGGTTGTGATTCGGTTGCTCGACCCACCGTTACACGAGTTTCTTCCCAGCTACGAGGAGCTGCTCGTCGAGGTGACCGAGGCACGGGCCAAGGGTGAGGACTCCGAGGCTCTTCACGCTCGCGAGGCGCTGCTTAAAGAAGTAGCGGCGATGCGCGAGGCAAACCCCATGCTTGGCCTTCGTGGCTGTCGACTCGGTATCATGAATCCTGGCATCAACGACATGCAGATGCGGGCCATCGTCGAAGCCGCGATCCAATGCCAAAGGGAAGGAATCGCCGTACATCCCGAAGTCATGGTCCCGCTTGTCGGTCACGTGAACGAGCTCATCCTCGTTCGGGATGAATTGGTTAAAGTCGCCACCACGGTCATGACCGAGGCGGGGGTCCAGATTTCGATCAAGATTGGTACGATGATCGAAGTGCCCCGGGCCGCCCTGACTGCCGACGAAATTGCCAAGTCCGCGGAGTTCTTCAGCTTTGGCACAAACGATCTTACTCAGACGACGTATGGGATCAGTCGTGATGACGCCGAAGGGAAGTTCTTGCTCGATTACGTCAGTCGGAAGATCCTTCCGGTCAATCCGTTCCAGTCGCTGGATCAAATCGGCGTCGGTAAGTTGATGAGGATGGCCGTTTCCGACGGCCGGGCAACTCGGCACGATCTTGAGGTCGGAATCTGTGGCGAGCACGGCGGCGATCCAGCCAGCGTCGAGTTCTGCCATCGGATCGGTCTCAACTACGTTAGCTGCTCGCCTTTCCGCGTCCCTGTCGCAAGGCTCGCGGCCGCTCAGGCAAGTCTGACAAAGGCGGTCGAAGTTGGCTTCTAAGCCTCGCGCCTCGGGCCCGGCAGTGCGGGCCTAAAGCCGGGGCGCATGGTCGTCAAGGTAAGGGCACCGTCCTGGCCGGTTTGGCTGATCGGCTTTGGAGCCATTCTGGCTGGGATAGGTGCCGCTAGCGCGCTCTGGACAGTAGGTCCGGGGGGATTGCGTCCTGAAACGCTCTTCCGCCCGGACGATCTCCCCCGGGCCGTCGTCGTTCTCCTCCTGATTGGCGTGCTCGGGTTTCTCGTTTTTGGCGCAGGTTTGATCTCGTACGTTGTCCGAGGCTCGACCTCTGCTCAACGGGCACAACAGGGTTACGCTAGTCTCGGGACGATTCTCGCCTGTTTGGCCGTCGCGGTCATCCTGGCGAATGTCCTGACGTTGCCCTACGGGATTGTCCAGGCGGTGCAGCATCCGGGTGAGCCCTTGACCCTGAGCCCCGGTGGTCTCGTCCTATCGGTTCTTGCACTTGACGGATCTCTCCTATTAGTGCTGTATTACCGCATCGTCAGGACCAGCATTATTCCGTGGGAGCAAATGGGACTCACCTTCACGTCGCTTCGCAAGGGGGTGGGACTCGGGCTTGGGACGGGCGTCTTTGTCATCGTGGTTTCCTATGCGATCGAGCAGGCTCTTTCGGCTGTTGGGGTCAAACAGAACCAGGCCGACCTGTTCGCGGGAATCAAGAACGCGCCGCCGAGCCAATTCGTCGGAGTCCTGCTCGCATTGGCCGTCGTGGCTCCGATTTGTGAGGAGGTATTCTTCCGCGGATACGTTTTCACCGCCTTTAGTCGGCGACGCGGCATCCCGTGGGCATTCGTGACCAGCAGCCTCCTTTTCGCCTTGGCCCACTTGAATCTGCAGGCGCTCGTACCGATTCTGGTTGTCGGGGTTACCTTTTGCTTCGTCTACTGGCGCTCCGGAAGCTTGGTACCGTCGATTATTGCCCACGCGATGAATAACGCTCTGGCGATATCGGCTTTTTACTTTTACGGATGATCGAAAGATGAGTCAAAGCGCCGACCCGATTACCGAGATCAAGGCTCGCCTGGACGTCGTCGACGTCGTTGGACAAAAGGTGGCCCTAAAAAAAGCAGGAAGTACCTTCAAAGGCCTTTGCCCGTTCCACTCGGAGAAATCCCCTTCGTTTGTTGTCTTCCCGGATAAAGGGAACTACCACTGCTTCGGCTGCGGCGCAAACGGCGATATCTTCAGTTTTATTATGAAGACCGAGAATTTGGAGTTTTCCGATGCGCTCAAGGAGCTCGCGACTCGGGCCGGGATTGAGCTCAAGCCGCGGCGGGCCGACGACGGAGCCGGAAAACGCCGCGGCGAACTGACCCAGCTCCTGGAGCAGGCGACGCTATTTTATCAGCAGGCGCTTCGACGTCCGGACGGGCAGGGGGCGCGTGACTATCTGGCGAAGCGCGGATTCGAACAAACCACGCTCGATCATTTCCGGATCGGTTGGTCCCCTGATCGCTGGGACTCGCTTTATCAGTTTCTAGTAGAGCGGGGCGCTGATCCGTCGCTTATCGTCGCGGCTGGCCTAGCTGCTGAGCGCGAGAGCGGCGGCTACTACGACCGCTTCCGCGGCAGGATCATGTTCCCAATTGTTTCCGATCGAGGGGAGCTGGTCGGATTTGGCGGACGAACCCTGGATGGCGGCGAGCCGAAATACTTGAACTCGCCCCAGACCGAACTGTTCGACAAAGGCGCTTGCCTTTTTGGGATTGACCACGCGCGTTCGACGATTCGTACGATTAATCGTGCGACAGTGGTCGAGGGTTACGTCGACGTCATGATGGCGCACCAATTCGGCATCAGAGACGTCGTTGCATCGTTGGGGACCGCACTCACGGATCGCCAGGTACAATCCATAAAACGGTTGACCCGCACGGTCGTCCTCGCGCTTGACGCGGACTCGGCCGGCGACACGGCCGTCCTCCGCGGTCTTGAGGTCGCCCGACAGGTCTACTCCGACGCCGAGGTCGCGGTACCGCGTCCTCAGGGTCTGGTACGGCTTGAGAGTCGACTGGGGGCGGATATTCTGATCGCGACCCTACCCCGCGGTCGCGATCCCGATGAGATCATCCGGGACAACCCTGATGCCTGGCGGGCGATCGTCGACGATGCCCGGTCGGTCGTCGACTACTATTTTGACGTGATTCTCGGCCAGGCCGACCTAAAATCGACCAAAGGTGCGGCAGCCGCCGTCCGGCAGCTTCTACCAATAATCGGCGAGGTTAGGGACACGGTCCAGCAAGCCTTATACCTTCAACGGTTATCCGACCGGGTTCATATCGCGGAGCAGCTACTTGCGTCGGAGCTTTCTCGCTTACGCCTGACTGCCCGGGCGACGGCGCGAGCTGACGACGCCAAGTTAGAAACATCTCGACGGCATGCCACGTTAGACGAGTATGCGTTGGGCCTTCTCCTAAGATATCCGTCGCGCTGCCGCGCCTTCCTGGACGAGCTACGCGAAGACGATTGGGAGCTTGTGGAAAGCCGAGAGGTGTTCTTAGAGATCTGTCGTCAAGTCGCTGATGGAAGACAACCAGACGCGGCAGCGCTCCGCCAGAATCTTCCCGAGGCGTTAGGCGAGTGGATCGCGGCGGTCTTTCGGCACGAGGAGGAACGTCCTCCGCTTGACGATCAGGCCTTAGCAATCGAGTTCGAGCGATGCATCCGTGATGTGAGACGCCGCTTGCGACGTTCGAGGCTACCGTCGTACGTCGCCCTCCTCCGTGACCTTGAGGAGAACGAAGGTGATGCCGACGCCTCCGAAACGGTGCTCCGTCAAGTTGAGCGGGAGCTATCCCAGCTTGAGGCCGAGGAACGCCTGAGCACCCGCGCGCGGATTTGGTCGGGGTTATGAGGTCTTCTCTCATAGTTGGTAGGAGGGCGGTTAGTGATCGATCCTGAGACGATGGATCGGTTTGACGAGGTGAGGTCCGAGTCGTCTGACCTGGTCGTTCCCGAATTGGATCTTGCCGGGCACTCGAATGGTTCGCGACTGACCGCCGATCGATCAAATCGGTCCGATCCAGCTGGTGGTCATTCGGCAATCGAGCCTGCTGCCGGCGACGTTACGGTGACTGATCCGGACGAGGACGACGACGAAAGCGGCCCGGACTCGTGGGAGAATACCGAGCCCGATCCCACGGAACTTCGCGAAGAACCAGAAGTCGAGATTGAACCGGTTATCGACTTCGTTCACGAATCGATCGACGATCCAGTACGGATGTATTTGCGAGAGATCGGCCGGGTGGGGCTGCTGAAGGCTCGCGACGAGGTCGAGCTTGCCACGGCAATCGAAGCAAGCAAAGAGGCGCTGTTTCGCTTCGAGATCGCCAAGTTAGCCGATCCGGCTCTGGCAGTCGATCGTGAGCTACAGCGCACTTTCGAGCTCGGCGAGCAGGCGCGTCGTCGGCTGACCGAGGCGAACCTTCGCCTTGTCGTAAGCGTGGCCAAAAAGTACATCGGACGTGGCCTGTCATTGCTGGATCTGATCCAGGAAGGCAATATCGGCCTTCTCCGAGCGGTCGAAAAGTTCGACTATCACAAGGGATACAAGTTTTCGACGTACGCCACGTGGTGGATTCGTCAAGCGATTACGCGTGCTATCGCCGACCAGGCCCGAACGATTCGGATACCTGTCCACATGGTTGAGACGATCAACAAGCTTACCCGGACGTCCCGCCGCCTGCTTCAGGAACTTGGCCGCGATCCGACCCCGGAAGAAATCGGGAACGAGCTGGGCATTTCTAGCGAAAAGGTGCGCGAGATTATCAAGATGGCACAGGAACCGGTGTCGCTCGAGACTCCGATTGGCGAGGAAGAGGACAGTCACCTTGGCGACTTTATCCCCGATGACGGAACCCTGGCGCCATCAGAGGCTGCGTCCCATCAGATGTTGAAAGAGCAGGTCGAGGACGTTCTAGCGTCGTTGACGAGCCGAGAGCGTCGCGTCCTTCAGCTACGTTTTGGATTGGACGATGGCCGTAGCCGAACCCTTGAAGAGGTCGGGAAGGACTTTGGGGTCACCCGCGAGCGGATCCGTCAGATTGAGGCCAAGGCGCTTCGGAAGCTACGTCACCCAAGTCGTAGCAAGCGATTGAAGGACTACCTCGAGTAATCCTCACGAGTCACGGCGGGGGACAAGCCCGCCGCGCTCCTGTTGCAATGACCGTCTGCTGGCTACGCTTCACCGTCGATTGAAACGGTCATAGTTACCTTACTTGAGGTGACCGTTCGTCTGAAGCCACGACTTGAGGAATCGATAACTCTCGTGCGACTCCTCATCTTCGTCGCGGGTGTCAGTGTCGACCTCGACCGATAGAATCAGTCGCTCCTTCTCGCCAGCCTTGACCAGGATTGGTAGCAGCCGCTCAAAATCGACGAGACCTTTGCCGACCGCCACGCCATTGTAAACCCCGTCTTCCAGGAGATAGTCACGGACATGGGAGTGGAACGTGTAGGGCAGGCACTTTTTGGTCGCGTAAACCGGGTCTTCGCCCAGAATCAGCCAGTTTCCGGTATCGCTGTTGATTCCCACATTATCCAGACCGGTGCCTTCACAGATCCGAACGAGGTCGTCCGACGTGAAATAGTCGAAGTCTTCCTGACAAATCCGAATTCCAAGGTCCCGAGCCGCTTGTCCCAACTTTCCGACCGCGTCGATCGCAAGCCGAATCCGACCCTCGCGGGTGACCCGACCGTTCATTCCACAACCGAATCCCGCCGTGTGAACGCCAAGGTAGGCCACCGCCTCGAGCTGGGCATAGCCGGTTTTAAGCGCGGCTTCCCGCACCTCGGAGTCATAGCTGAGGCTGACCCCTCCGACGTATAACATCGGGAACAGGTTGTTTCCCTTGAGCCGCGCCTGGAACTCGTCGAGGTACCCGCGCTCCAACGAAGGCAGGGCACCGATCGATAGGTCGATCCCCATTGGCGAGAAGCCGAATTCGCGGCCGATGGCCGCGGTCTTTTCGATCATGAAATCGAGACGTTGAGCGGCGTCGAGATTTCGACGGCGCGCCTGTCGGTGCCAGTTCTGGCCGGCTAGGCAGCCTACAATTAAATCCACTTCAACCTCAGGCGTGTTTAGAAAGTTGTGGTAAGAGTTTGGGTTTGGCCCGTCTCCGAGGAGCGGTACGCTGACTCGATGATGTCGACGACGTGTCGAGCGTGCTCGGCCGTCACAATCGAAGCTTTGTCATCGCGCACCCAGTCGACCAGCTGCATCACGTCTTCATAGACGTGTGCTTCTTCGATCTCGCGATGCGGCCCGACGACGTGCGGGAGGAGCCATTGGTTACCCTGACCCACCCCATTCGGGGCGGCTTCAGCCAGCTCTCGGCCCGGGTATTTGAGCGGCTCTCCATTCAAATTCAGGCCAACGATGGCGCCTTGAGTTCCAAAGTAGCTGCCACCAAAGCCCTCGGTGATCCGTCCCGCAGCCATGCCATACGACAGCGCGAAAAGGTTATCGCCGAAATCGAGAAGGATCAGAGTGTTGTCGTCGGCGTCGCAGGGGACCATTCGACCGCGGAATTCCCGCTCCTGAACTCTGACCCCCGACAACGACGTCACCCGCTTCGCGGCTCCAAGGACGCCAGTCATTCCGTGTAGTGCATAGACGGTCATATCGTACAACGGCCCCCCGCCCGGCTTGCGGTAGTACCAGGAAGGGTCGATGTTTGAAAGCACGTCATCGCCCTGACGGACCTTCTCCCGCTCGTGGTAGTTGCCAAACGCCGCGCCAGCGGCGGCCCAGGCCAGCAGACCTAACTTCCCATCTCGAATCAGGTCGCGAATGAACTGATTGTGCGGACGGAGCACCTCGCCCGGCGATGCGACGATCTTCAGTCCTTTCATCCGAGCAGTATCGATCAAATCGGTCGCCTCGGCGACCGTTGTCGTCATCGTCTTGTTGAAGTGAATGCTCTTTCCCGCGCTGAGGGCAAGACGTCCCTGCTCGTAGTGAAGACCGATCGGCGATGCGATTGACACCGCGTCCACGTTGCCGTTCTCGAGCAAATCGGCGTAGTCGACGAAGGCCCGCTCGATTCCAAATCTCGCGGCGGCGGCTTCGGCTCGACCCGGGACCGGGTCACAGACCGCGGCGAGACGAACTCGATCCTGAACGTCAGCTTGACTGAGATGTGGCAAGATTCCGCGTACGGCGATGCTGCCCGCGCCGACGACGCCGATGCGAACGGGATCGGACATCTAGACTTCCTCCCCTTTTTCTCGTTGGCTCGTGCGATTGTACCATTCGGAGCGTCCGACCGATCCAATCTTCTTATCAGCGATGGAGCGATCGGAATAGGTGTCCAATGTCGTCGACCGGCCGATCCAGTCGCGGACGATGTCTTCGAGGGAACCGACCGGATGCTTCCCGACGAGATCGGAGCCCTCGCGGACGACTGACGAAACGGTCTGGGTGCGGTATACCTCGGGATCAAAGCGATCCACGAATGGGCGCAGATCGTCGACTCCGACCGGCGACGCCAAAAGCCACCCATCCACCGGAAGACCTCGGAACGCGTCAAGTACTGGTCCGATTGGTCCGGTCGTGGGAAATGGTACGGCGACAGCGTTTCGTCCGGCCGCAACGATCGACGTGTTGAGGGACGCCAACAACGTTCTTTCGACGCGACATCCGACGACACCGTACACCGCCGTCGTCGGACCAAGCGAGTCCGCGTGATAAACGCAGCGCATATCGGCGATCGAGATCTGTCCGGGGGCAGTGCCCGCGCTGCCGGTCGGGGCGGCGAACGTCAGTAGGCAAGAATTCTCGCGCAGCGCCAATACCCGGCTGGCCTTGCCCGCTTCTCCCATGGCGATCGCGATGGTCGGAACGGTCGCCGCACGTAAAACCTCGAGAACCGGTCTGATTTGGAGGACGTCGGTCGCCATACCGACGACTTTGACGACGTCCGCTCTAGTTTGCTCCAGCTCGCTCGCCCATCGGCCGAGGTCGGCCGGCATGCCGTCAAAGGAGTGACGTGAGACGATGACTCGCGTCCCGGTCGCCTGGATTTGCGCGATGGCTACTGGTGTTGCGACGTCCCATTCGAGATCCACGAACGCGGCTCCGGCGTTGGCCGCTTCGAAAAGAGTGTTGACTCGATCGGCGTCCGCCAGTGGGCTGTGTCCGCCTTCTCGAGGTGGGCGATTGGTGACGATCGCGGGAATGGGGCTCGCTTGAATCAGCTCAGACACGTCGACCGGTTCGCGAAAGTAGTCGAGCCGAATCTCGACGACGTCGGCGCCGTGGCTCCCAGCGTCCAGAACGGCGCGCGCCTCCTCGACAGACTCGACGCCGACCGCGACGCCGACCATCCGTCGTCGAGCGGTTGGTACGGGATTGACCGTCACGAGACCCACATGTCGCGGCCGGGCACGTCCGGGCCAAACCGAGGTCGGATGTCGGGATTGACCGGATCGATCGGTTGGCCGCCGTTGAGAACCGCGGCTACGTTTCGGGCGGCGCGCTGGCGAAGCTCGAGCAATGACTGCTCCGAATAAAACGCCGCGTGAGGCGTTAGGATCACGTTTGGCAGGTCGGAAAGCGGATCGGGGAAGGTCGACGGCTCGGTTTTTCGGACGTCAAGCGCGGCCCCGGCCAGTTTTCCGTTCGCGAGGGCGTCCAGCAGCGCCACTTCGTCGACAATGCTACCGCGAGCGGTGTTGATGAGCCACGCCGAAGCCTTCATTTCACCGAGGGCGCGAGCGTCGATCAGGCCTCTCGTTTGAGGCGTGGCCGGCAAGTGAAGCGACACGTAATCGCTCCGCGCAAATAGGTCGTCGAGCTCGACGCGCTCCGCGCCGTGCTCCGCGGCACTGTCGGCGCTCAGATGGCGCGAATATGCGAGTACCCGCATTCCGAATCCGGCGGCCCGGCGGGCGACTCGCCGTCCAACGGCGCCGAACCCCACCAGACCCACCGTCTGATTACTCAACCTGTCCGCGCCAATGGCGACGCCAATCGGATCCCAGCCTCCGGCTCGGACGCTCCGATCGAGCGCAAAAAGTCGTCGTCCGGCCGCCAGGATCAAGGCCATGGCGTGATCGGCCACCTCGTCGACGCAAAAGCCGGGAACGTTTGCGACCCAGATGCCTCGCTGCGACGCGGCGCCAACGTCGATGTTGTCGTAGCCGATGCCGTACTCGCTTACGATTTGCACCTTTGGCGCAGCGTCGAGTAGGTCCGGCGAAATACGCGTCGCGTCGCAGAGAATCGCATCGGCGTCGCGAACGATGTCCTCGATCGTGTGGCCACCCGGCCCTGCCCGGACGACGCGAGCATCAACTCGCGCTAACTCGGCCTGTTCAATATCGGACGAGTTTCCCGGACCATCGAGAATGACGACGCGAAATGACATTGCTAGCCTCCACGACCGCGGCTCGCCGATGCAGACGAGCCCAGTCAAGATACCTAGGTGGAGTCGAGGCGTCAAGTTGAAGGGAGGCGCGGCCTGTTATAATCGGTACCAAGTTACCCCATGGAACGAACGCGGGAGGACCCAATGACTCGCGAACCTGATGGGCAGTATCCATTGCCGTCGATGTATCGCGTGCACCAGAGATTGTACGATCGGGTCCTCCTCGATCTCGATAGCTACGTGATCGCGAACGTTGAAGGTCGCTTACGGGGCCGAGTGAAACCGGGTCAGCGGATCGCGATCGGCGTCGGCAGTCGCGGCGTAGCCAACATCGCGCGTATCGTCCGAGGAATAGCCGAGGGGATCCGTCGAGTCGGCGGACATCCATTCATCGTACCGGCAATGGGAAGCCACGGCGGCGCGACCGCGGAGGGGCAAATCGAGATCCTCGAGTCGCTTGGTGTGACCGAGGCTTTTACCCGATGTCCACTTCTTTCGTCAATGGACGTCGTTCAAATCGGATCCACCGACGATGGTCTTCCCGTCTTTCTCGATCGCAACGCTTCCGAGGCCGACGGCATTGTCGTCGTCAACCGAGTCAAAAAACATACCGATTTTCACGGCGACATCGAAAGCGGTCTCTTGAAGATCATTTGCATCGGGCTCGGCAAGAAGGCGCAGGCAGATTTGGTGCACTCATATGGGGCGCCCGGTCTGAAAAAATACGTACCATTAGTTGCTCGCGTCACTCTTGAGCGAGCGCCGATCCTTCTCGGTATCGCCACGGTGGAAAATGGCTACGAGGAAACGGCCGAAATCGTATCATTCGAACCCTCTGAGATCGAAGAGGGGGAAAAGCGTCTCCTTCGCGCCCATAAGCGGCGCTACCCGATGCTCCCCATCGACCGCCTCGATGTCCTGATCGTGGATCGAATCGGGAAAGACGTCTCTGGGACCGGCATGGATACGAACGTTATCGGACGAATTCGGATTGCCGGCCAGGACGAGGCACCGCGTCCACGGATCCGGACCGTTGTCGCTTTATCATTGACCGAAGCCTCGCACGGAAACGCCGTCGGAGTTGGGCTGGCCGACCTGATCAGTCAGCGACTTCGGAGCGATATCGACGACGAGGCGATGGCGGTCAATGTTATTACGAGCGGTTTCCTCGAGCGGGGGAAGATCCCAATTACCTTGCCAAACGATCGACGCGCGATTGAGACCGCACTTTCGCGGCTTTCGCCAGAGATTCAGCGCCGACCGCGAATCGCCCGGATTGTCGATACTCTCCACGTCGGCGACTTTGCCGTATCCGAGGCCGTCGCCGACGACTTGAGGGAGCGAGATGGGCTGACCGTCGACGATCGTTCCAGCCCTCTGGCGTTCGACGTTCGGGGGACGATTCAGCCCATGGTTTTCGACGGTGCGTCTCGCGTAGGCAAGGCGATTCAAGCAAATAGGGAAGCGGTCGCGCACTAAACGCTAGGCGCGACAAGCTCAAACGGAGGATAGGTGCCGACGAAGGCCGCTGACGAATCGAAAAGTAAGCTCATCGAAAGATTGCGCCTGACGAGCAGGGGGGCGCCGTCACCGATTGGATTTGGGCGGGTCGCAGAGGTAGGTCCACGCGCGATGTTTCTGCTCGCGGTGCTGCCTCGGAACGACCAGGCCCTTGCCGAAGCCGCAATTCGCGCCGGAGCCGACGCCGTGGCGTTACGCGTTTGCGGCGCAGGAACCGAGCTACTGAAAGAGACCGGGGACCTGGCCGCCGAGGAAACGGTTATTCGCGACACCGTGGCGGCGCTTCGGGACCGGGGTATCGTTGGCTTGGTGATTGGATCAAATGGGAGCGTTAGTCCGGCGGACCTTACAAAAGTGGCTGAGATCGGAGTGGATTTTGTCGCGGCGTACCCGCACCTCACCCCGGCCCACTTTCTCGAGCTGACCGACACCGGCCGAGTAGCCATTGTCGACCAGCAGGGCGGAGGCGTGGCAAGGGGAATCAACGATTTGTCGATTCAGGCGGTCCTGTTGCGGACCGAGCGCCCGGGAGACAGCCCGTCGGCGATGACCGTCCTGGACGTTGCAACTTTTCGCGCTGCCGCCGATGGCATCCATCGCCCAATCGTCGCTTTTCCATCCTGGAAGGTGTCGCCGGACGATGTCGAAATCCTCAAGAACGCCGGCATCGAAGGAATTGCGTTGGTTGGTCCGGATCCCGAGGCGACCCCGGAAACAATCGCGGCGACGGTTAGGCCATTCACTGAGGTCGTGGGTCGGCTGGGAAAGCCAATGGGGCGCCGGGTTGCCCTGGCCGAGCCCTCGGTCATCCTCCCACGAGTTGCGGCTCCCGTGGCTGGCGATGAAGCCGAAGAAGGCGAAGAGGACGACGACTAGTGTTTCGGCCTCGCGTCTTGATCGTCAAGGATCCCTCGTCGGTCGCGGTGGCCGGGGCCGACGTCGTGGAGGAGCTCATCACTGAGCGTCCCGACGCGGTCCTGGCGTTGCCGACCGGACGGACGCCAATCGACTTGTACCGAGAGCTAGTGCGACGAACACGCTTAGGCCGGATCGATTGGTCCAGGGTTCGCGCCTTCAACCTGGATGAGTGGGTGGGCGTGCCAGCCGACTCCGAGGCAAGCTACGCCAGTTTCATGAACGAGCATTTGTACGCGCACGTCAATATGCCCGCTACCCACCGGTTTATCCCGAATGGTCTGGCGCCCGACCTTGACGGCGAGTGCCGACAATACGAGGACGCGATCGAGTCGGTGGGCGGAATTGAACTGGCGATTCTCGGTATTGGGCGTAACGGTCACATTGGCTTCAACGAGCCCGGAACACCGTTTGAGG
Organism: uncultured Dehalococcoidales bacterium; assembly: GCA_964493975.1. Classification (GTDB taxonomy): domain Bacteria; phylum Chloroflexota; class UBA6077; order FW602-bin22; family CADDYW01; genus CAZBQK01. The sequence continues at coordinate 29,167 of CAZBQK010000014.1, forward strand.
TCCGAACCCACGTTGCGACAGTTTCCGCGGATACGCGGGCAGCGAATGCCTATTCGTTCCCGGGCGGAGATCCTCCGAGCTCGGCCATAACGGTCGGCATTGCGACGATCATGCTCGCCCGGCGAATCGTGTTGCTTGCCACGGGAGACGAAAAAGCACTCATCCTTAGGCGCGCATTGGAGGGAGCGGTCGACGTTAGCGTCCCGGCTTCCGTCCTCCAACGGCATTCCAACGTCACAATCATTGCCGATGAGCGCGCTGGTAGCCTGCTTCCTCGACCGGTGTCCGAGAGGTAACCGCTTCCGTGCGAGTCGGAATTGACGACCGCTCGCTCGCCCCATGCAGTATTGAGCGGTAGCGCGCCTACTTCCAGCGGGTCAAGATGACGTCACGGCGGAACATAATAACCGCGCCGAGGGTGCACCCGAGAGCGAGAACGAGCAGGACCGCGGCGACGAATAGGGCGATTCCTACCCCGAGAACAATCCAGCCGCTGGCCTGACCGAGAAAGATCACGAGAAATGGTAGAACGACCGCCGACGCCAGCTGCTGGGCGGCTCGGGGGTCATTCACCCGCGATGACAGCATGATGATCGTTCCGATGGCCACGACCGCGATCAGTGGTGTCCAGATGAAGAACGTGATGTACCAACCTGGGCTTGCGATTAGCGAGAAAACCCGCTCGCTCACCGCGGTTCGCGCGAGACCGTACAAGAAAATACTGCCAGAGAGCCAGGTCAGCGCAACCCCCGGAAGAACTGAGGCCAGACCCTTTCCGACTAATAGCTCCCAGGTGCGGATCGGGGTTGCCAGGAGGGGCTCGAGTGTTCTTCCTGTTTTCTCCCCAATGATCGCGTAGGCGGCAATGATGCTGGTCAACAAGGATGGCATCAGTAGGAAAAGCACCGAAACTTCCATCCCGACAAATGCCTGCGATGCCTCCGCGGCCGTCAGGCCCGACAACGACGCGATGCCAGACGAACTGCCGAGGCCCGACGACGCGTCGCCTTTTGAGACCGCGGCCCCCGCGACGCTCGCGAGCGGTACGACGGTCAGGATGATCGCGGGTGCCAGAATCCCGGCCACCAGGCCTCGCAATTGAGTTATTTCAAGAAACTCCTTGTGAAGGACAATCAACACATTTCGCACGGCTCAACCTCGCTCTTGGACAAGATCAAAGGGGTTTTCGCCGCGCGCATCGAGCAGCTCGAGATAAACGTCCTCGAGGGAGTGCGACGTCAGCTCCACCGTGCGAATGGACGCGCCCGCCTCGACAAGGGCGCGGATAAGGAGGGGATTCTGGGCCTCGGGGTCGTCGAGGGATATCTCAAGCGTCGATTCCTCGGCGGTGACCGAGCGAACGAAGGCGAGCGACTTGGTGGTCGCAACCCAGCGGGCCGCGGGACCCGCGACGCGCACGTTTGTTGCACGGCCAAACAGGCTGGCGCGAAGGTTTGACGGCGTATCGAGCCGTAGAAGGCGGGTTTGAAAGATTCCGACGAGGTCACACAATTCGTCTGCTTCGGGCAAGTTGTGCGTCGTCAGGAAGATGGTCCGACCCTGTCCACGCAGCCCCTTGATGAAGTCGCGAACGACCCGCGATGCTTCTGGATCCAGCCCGCTCGTCGGCTCATCCAGGAAGATGACCGACGGATCGTGCAAGACGGCGCGAGCAATCGCGAGTTTCTGGCGCATACCTTTCGAAAAGGCACCAACTCGCTCATCTCGACGGTCCCACAGGCCAAGTAACCGAAGGTAGCGCTCGGTTTGGGTTGCCGCGGTCCTCGCGTCGAGATCGTAGAGCCTTGCAAAAAAGGTCAGGTTTTGGCGCGCGCTCAACCGTTCGTACAGACCGGGCGCTTCGGTGAGAATGCCGACCGACCGTCGAATCGACCGATTGTCCGAGCCAAGGTCATAGCCGGCCACGCGAGCGCTTCCGGACGTTGGCGCGATCAGCGAAGCGAGAATGCGAACGGTTGTCGTCTTGCCAGCTCCGTTTGGTCCAAGAAAGCCAAACACCGTTCCAGACGGAATCGATAGGTTCAGGGAGTCGACCGCGATTCGCGAGCCAAATCGACGGGTCAAATCATGGGTCTCAATTGCGAGTGTTTGAGCGGTCACTCGCGGTACTGTCGCGTGCGGCATCGTCGGCGTTCTCGTCGGAAGGAACTTGGCGGAGCGGCCGGCCATCGATCGATCATCATCGGCTTTTCATAGTAGGTCGTGGGATTGGGGTTCCGCAAGGACCGTTTGGAGGATTCGAAAGGCAAAAGGAGCAGTGCGAGACGGCCGACGTGCTCCGCCAGCGGCGATCAATGCCCACCGGTCGTCGCGGAGGACCGTCGACTCGCATCGGAACGCGAACAGGGACACCCGGCCGGGTGTCCCTGTTCGCGTTCCGATGCGAGGTCCAAAATCGATCGAATTATGGCTTCGTGCCCGCTGGCTGAAGCATTTTGATCGACTGCAACGGGATCGTGGCGACCTTCTGGAACTCAGGCTCGTAGTGTTGCATCGTGATGCAATTCGTAGGGCAGCGATAAATGCATAATCCGCAACGGATGCACAGATCTTCGTCGATGAGCATTGCCGCGCTGGCCCGCCATCGTTTGGTCTCGGTGAGAAGGGGATGCTGTTCATCGCCGTCGACGCTCGCGACGCGGTCGGTCGAGACCATCGAGATGACTTTCGTCGGGCAGACGTCGACGCAACCGTTGCAGAGAATGCAATTCGGCCCATCAAGGAAGATGTTGAGCTGGCACTGAAGGCATCGTTTTGCCTCTTCGAAGGCCGGCGCCCGATCGAAGCCCAGCTCGACTTCGTGATTGAGGTCCCAGCGCTTCGGTAGGTCCAGACCAGGCATATCTTGCCGATCGATCGCGACATAGTCGTCGCCAACCATCAGGCGGCGTCGCATTGCCTCCGACGACCACACCGAAGCCGGTACGTTTGAGACGCGGATCGTCGCGTCTTGCGGCGTCACCAACTTAACCTTGATATCTTGATCGGCCTGGATCTCGCGGGCGACGCCGTCCCAGTAGTCCGAGACCTTTTCCAGGTGCGGCACAAAGTCGAACTTCGCCTTGTACGAAATCTGGTCGACTTCGCCGCGAAGGTACTGATCGATCGACGCGGCCGCTTTTTTCCCGTCGGCGATGGCCGAGATCAGGTTTCGGGCTCCCGCGGTGTAATCACCACCGGCGAATAATCCGGGACTGTCGGTCATCCAGGTGACCGGATCGACGATCGGCCGTCCGTCGCGGGTGAGCTTGACTCCCATCTCTTTCGGGATCCAAGATGCGTCGGCATTCTGACCAGTCGCGGCGATGACCATGTCGACGTCGAGGACGAACTCCGAACCCTCGATCGCGATCGGTCGACGACGGCCCGACGCGTCCGGCTCTCCCAGACGGTTCTTGATGCATTTCAGACCGGAAACCGTATTCCCGTCGTTCGATAGAACCTCGATCGGCTGAACGAGGAAATGGAAGTCGATTCCTTCGTGCTCGGCTTCCCGCGCTTCCTCATCGTAGATCAGCATCTCGTTGCGCGACCGTCGATAGACGACGAACACCTTTTCGGCGCCCATTCGGAGAGAAGACCGCGAGCAGTCCATCGCGGTGAAGCCTCCTCCGATGACCGCGACGCGCCGACCGACTCGCGGAAGCGGTCCCAGGTTGACCCGCTCCATGAACCCGAGACCTTGATAGACGCCGTCGAGATCTTCGCCCGGCATTCCCATGACTTGCGGCTTCTGGGTGCCGGCTCCGAGGTAGACCGCGTCGAACTCCTCACGCAGTTGCGTCACCGAAATGTCGCGACCGATCCGCGTGTTGAGACGAATCTCGACGCCAATAGCGGCAAAGTAGTCGTCAATTTCCTGCTTGCAGATGTCGCGAGGCAAGCGCCAAGCCGGGATTCCAGCGGTAAACATTCCGCCGGCCACGGAAAGGGCTTCGAAGACGACGACCTCGTATCCCTGGTAAGCCAGATCCCGGGCACAGGCTAGACCGGCCGGGCCCGCGCCCACGACGGCGACGCGCTGCTTCTTCGTCCACGGAAGCCGGGCGGGAGGTCCATTCTTCTTTCGATTGTCCGCGGCAACCCGTTTCAGATAGCAGATGGCGATCGGCTTGTCGACGCGCCCACGACGGCAGGCGGGTTCGCACGGTCGGGCACACACCCGTCCGAGGAGGCCTGGAAAGACGTTATCTTCGATATTGATCGCGTAGGCCGAATCATAGTCTTCCGAGGCAATGTGCGCGATGTACCGCGCGACGTCGGTCATAGCCGGGCAGGCATACTGGCACGAAATATTCTCGAGATACCATTCGCCATCGCCGCTCGCGACTGGTATTGGATCAACTGTCCTAACCGCGTGGGGCGCTGGCACGTCGGTCCGGACCATCGAAAGGAGCCGGATACGCTTCCCACCCTGGGTTGTATCGTCCACGAGAAGCAAGTCCTCCTAGCGACCTCAAACGGAAGTCGCCTTGCCGATAACGTCGCCGCGCCAGCAACCAGATCGATCGCGCCGCTAAGCTAAACCATCGGCGATTCAACCGGATCCGATCGACTTCAGGATAGGTCACCCGTCGCCGGAGTGTCAAGTGACATCGAATCGAGGGGCGGACAAGCGAGCGTCTGTTTGAGATCTCAGGATTCCTTGCCGCTGGGCTCGGAGGGGGTTAGGATCAATGAGGTGAGGAAAGCGGGGCAAACGTGAAACCAATTCTCGTGCTGGCCGCGGTTGGCTTGTTCATTTGGCTCGGCGTGGGCGGAATCGCGGCGTTAGCGCGGACGACGCTCAACCAGGGTAGGGTTTTTGGAACCCCTGAGTTGGCATCGATGTCATTCGTCGATCCCCGAACCGGGTGGGCCGTGGCAGCGGACTGCACCACCCAGGCCGACAAGTCCGCGTCGAGCGCGTGCGAGAGCGAGATCTACGGCACGATCGACGGTGGAAAGAGTTGGGTGCCGACGTCCCGAGTGCTTCTCACACCACGCCGACTAACGTTCCCCGACCCGAAAGCTGGCTGGCTCATCGGTAGCATCGGCTTGCACTGCGGGGCAAATCTTTGCCAGAACGTGATCATGCTATCCGAGGACGGCGGTAAAAAATGGAACCGGGTTTCGACCGTGTCGGCCGAGCTGACCGATGTCGCCGCCGTATCGAAAAACGACGTCTGGGCCGTCGGACGCGCCTGTCCAGCGAATCGGGACTGCAGCGGCGTGATCGTCCACACGGAATCCGGAGGCCAGCTCTGGGATAACCACGAGCTTCCGATCGTCAGTCCGGAGTTGAGAACTGGCCGGGTTTCATCCCTCGTAGGCTGGGTAACGAGAACCGACGCGGTCGCCGGAGCCCAACCCCTCGCCATGACCCGCGATGGCGGCGCGTCCTGGACGGTCGTCCCGACGCCATGCGAGGGGGACGGAGCACTTGCCGACTTCACGACGCCACGGGACGGTTGGCTCGTTTGCTCGAAAGGCCAGGCGTCCAGCGCGCCGTTCACGGTGCATCGAACCGCGAATGGCGGGGCGACCTGGGAAACAGTTGACTCCATTCCGACCCCTGGTCCGGTGAACGCGAGCTCGTCACGTCGTGTGACGGCAACAGACGTGAGTGGGACATTAGCGGCGCCGACCTTGTTGGCCCGGTCTCTGCAAGTTTCGCCGACCGGAAACGCGTGGGTCGCTCTGACGACAGGTCAGCTCGTTCTCGTACCAACCGACGCGACCCGGACGGCTGCCCCTTCCACGGACGAATCGCTCAAAGAGGTTCGATTCCTGGACAATCAGCATGGCTGGCTCCTCGGGTCGCGAAGCATCTGGAGCACTGACGACGGGGGGCACACCTGGGTGAAGTCGACGGTGGTCGCGGGGCCGGTTGCCTAGAACGTCGACCGTCCGTCGGCGGCAGGACGTTCGCGATGGGCCCGGTTGTTCGGCCAATTCGCTTTCGGTCCGCCGCCTGAGGTACAATGACCATGACAGTGATTGATTAGGAAGCTGATCGTTCGGAGGGAGGCTGACGTGCCCTCACTCGGGATTATTGACTGGAAACGAACCAGCAGCCAATACGTGGCGATCGTTCAGGCATTGGATCGCTTCGAGGCGAGCTCGATTCGTGAGATCTCGAAGTCGAACGGTGAAACGATTCTGGCCGGCGTGCTCAAAGGCAGTGACGAGACCGATTGGTACGCGCTCGCGTACGATCGCAACGAGTACGAGTTCGATGAAGCACGCACGCGCGCTCGAGCGGCCCTGGACCGCTACCGTGCCACGAACCGCGTCGCCTACTAAGTCGTAGGCGGACGGTAAGGCCCGGCGGAGTCTGCTTTAGTTCAGGGGAATGTCGGAGGGCGCCCGCGTGCGCCTGCTGACGACTGCGCCGAGACGGCGAATCAACGTTGTTTCCCGAGTAAGAATATCGCTTTCGCGCGCTAGGCGAGCTTCCGGGCCCGCCTCGAGCAGCTGTTGCTGTTCTTGCCGCGTCACTTGTAGATTTGCGGCGACCGTATAGGACATCTCCAGCGCGCCGAGCGGAACGTCGGCCTGGCGCGCCGCCTGACGGGTCATGGATCGTACCGCGGAGATGTATTCCAGGTATTGCCGACGAACCGTCGCGACCAGCGGCGCGTCGATTCCGGCGGCATTGTCTTCCAGGTGGTCGACTTCTGCCTGAAGAAACGGTCCGCCGGCCACGAAATGTCGAATCCGAAAACGACTTGACCCGACGACGAGCAGATTGAGCGTCCCCTCCGCGAGGCGCTCGACCCGGACAATCTGCGCGAGGGTTCCCACGCTGAACGGCTCGGCGGCTTCACCGACTTCCCAGCCGCGGCGTATGAGCACGATCCCAAAGCCACACTCGGCTTCAAGGCATCGATCGACCATTTTGAGATAACGGTCCTCGAAAATGCGCAGGGGTAACGCGACTCCGGGAAAAAGGACCGTGCCGAGCGGAAATAGCGGAAGCAGCGTTGCGTCGGCCATCTAGAACTGACGAACGGTTGGGCGTACCACGATTTGCTCCACGACAATGCGAGGCGGCAAGCTTGCCAGGAAGACGAGGGTCATTCCGAGGTCCTCGGGCTGAATCATCAGGGCATGAGCGCTTGCCGGGGGCGGATTTGGTCGCTTATCCATAATCGGAGTTGCAACCTCGCCGGGGCAGACGCACGTCGCTCGAATCCCGTGACGCCATTCTTCGGCGTTGAGCGTGCCGGTGAGCGAGACCACCCCGTATTTTGACGCCGAGTACGCGACGCCGGCCACCGGCGACACCATGACTCCGGAAATCGACGACACGTTGATGACCAGCCCACCACCCTGCTCGCGCATCGTCGGCAGGACCGCTCGCGTCGTGTTGAAAATTCCGGTCAGGTTGGCCGCGATTATTTCGTTCCACGACTCGGACATAGTGTCGGCCCAGGTGCGATCGGGCGAGTTCGTTCCGGCGCAGTTGGCGAGGACATCGATTCGCCCGAAGTCCTCTCGCGCGTCGGCGACCCACCGCGCGACCGAGTCTTCATCGGCGACGTCCACGGCCGATAGTCGAACCTGGCCGCCGCGTTTCCGCGCTTCCAAAGCGGTCTCTTCGAGGAGTGCGGACCGTCGTCCGCAGATTGCCACCGCGGCGCCGGCCTCCGCGAAGGCGATGGCGGTGGCTCGGCCGATTCCCGTCCCCGCTCCCGTGACGAGGACGCCCTGCCCAGCCAATGAGCTCCAGCCCGGTATTGCCACTAGCCTTCCCCCAAGCTATTTGACCAGCTTTCGTTTATTCGCAACGTAATCGACCAGGACGTACTCGCCGAGCCGATCGGGCGTCGCAAAGAAGGCGCGCCCGCGGTTGATCTTGGTCATTTGATTGATGAAATCGATCAGATAGTGCCCGCGCTCAAGCATGAACGTGTTAATGACGATCTGGTCTTTGCTGCAGCGAGTGACCTCTTTAAGCGTTTCGGTGATGGTTCGGTAGCTCGGCGGGTAGGAGAAGATCGCACGTTCGCCTTCGAGGTGAGCGGTCGGCTCGCCATCGGTAATCATGATGATCTGTTTGTTTGAGCCCTTGTGGCGGGAAAGCAATCGCCGGGCGAGCATGAACGCGTGATGCATGTTCGTCCCGTACACGCTCTCATCCCACTCGACGCCAGGCAGGTCGTCCGGCTTGATTTCGCGAGCGTAATCCGAAAATGCAATGAAGTACAGGTTGTCTCGGGGAAACTGTCCGCGAATGAGACTGTCCAACGCCAAAGCAACTTTCTTCGCGGCCTGAAAGCACCCTCGCAAAATCATCGAACGGCTCATGTCGATCATCAGCACGGTCGACGAGGTTGTTGTGAGCTCGGTTCGGAAGACCTCGAAATCGTCCGGTTTAAGGTGCACTGGCGTGCCGGGACCTTCACGTACGAGCGAATTCATCAGGGTCTGACGCAAATCCAAGTGGAATGCATCGCCGAAGCTGTAAGGCTTGCTCTCGTGCGTTCGCTCGCCACCCGCGCCGTTCAGATCGATTGCGTGCTTACCGAAAGTATCGCGCTTCAGCTTCTTGAAGATGTCCTGGAGCGCCTTTTCACCGATCTTGCGCATGCCACGGGCGGTTAGCTCCCAGCCCTTGTTGCCTTTCTGAATGTAACCGGCGTCTTCGAGCGCCTTCATGATTTCCCGCAGCTGATCGATCGAGTCGCGGGCTTCCGGACCCAACAATCGCTCGACTTCCGCTGGATCCATGTTCTCGAGATCTTGTGAGCTGTTCGCGCGCTTCAGCTGCCGTTCGAGCTGGTCGAGGTCCTGAAGCTCTTTCATCAGGTCCATCGCCTCGTCGAACGGGATCGATTCGTCGCCCCGGAAGGGGTAGCGCCCCCGGAATTGGCGGCTCGGAAGAATTCGGTCCAGATTCGCGGCCAGCTGGGCCATGTCCCATTTCAAGCGATCGTCCCGCAGCAGGTCGTCCATGAGCTGCTGAAGCTGCTGCCGCATCTCGGGAGACATGCTGTCGAGCATCGACTGCATCTGAGCCATGCCCCGTTGCAGCCGCTCGATGAGATCGTCGAGGGACTTCACGTCCGGCGGGAAAAAGTCGCCGTGCTTGTCCATGAACGCCTGGAAGTCCGGATTTCCGCCCCGCATTTTCTCCTGAAGCATCTGATTCAGGTCGCGGATCATCTCTCGCATACGCTGAAGATCTTCCGGCGACATATTCTGGATCTGGTTCTTCAGTCCCTCGAACCGGCTTCCCAAAATCTGCTGCTCGAGCATCTTCAGGAGCTCTTGGAACTTGCTCTGGGCATCCGGATCCATGAATTCGTAGTCGGTGAGCGCCTTGACCGCACCAGCGAAGTTTGGCGGAAGGTTTTCGAGCTGCTGAAGCTTTCGCTTTGCCATGGACTGGAGCATTTGACGGAGGTTCGCCGCCTGCTCCTCGGTCATGTCGCCTAACTGATTCGACTCGCCCGATTGACTCGAGCCGCCCTCGGACCCCGATTCGGACGGGCGGTTGGAATCGGCCGATTCGCCTGATGGCGATTGGGACGAGGGAGACTCCGGGGACTTGCCTTGCGAACCATCGTTCCGGTTTTGGGCAGAAGGCGACTCGAGGCGCCGCTCCACGGTCGACTTCTCGGTTTTGACAATCTCGTCCAGGCGCTTCTTCAGGTCGTCCATGACCGAATCGAGCTGATACCGATTGAGCTGCTCCTGTTTGCGCTCACGAAGGCGCTCGAGAAGCTCCTGGAGCCCCTTGAGGCGGTCTCCGTCCTTGTTTTCGGCTCCCCAACGCGTCAGGCGTTGAAGGGCGCTCCGGAGGTCGCCATCTCCGATCAGGTCGTCGGCCATTGCCTCGAGCATGTCCTCGGCCGAAAACGGCGAGACCTCTTGAGAGCCGTCCCATCGCGAATAGCGGTACCACATTGGGCTCACCTGCGATAGCGAGTTTTGCCAGCGGACCGGTCTTTGTTCAGCTTGCGACTGAGATGAAGGCCTTCGAGGATGAACTCGACCGCCGAGGCGGCGCTGGCCGAGTTGGACTCGGTGACGAGCTTGGCAATCGGTGCCCGGATTTCTGGCATTTCTCCGGTCGCCCGAAGGTAGCGGTCGGCGGACATCGTCTCGCCAACTTCGAAGGACAACCCGCGCTCGAAACGTCCGAGCAACGTTTCGAAATCCGCCACCCCAAAGTTTCGATTGAAAACGTTCAAAACCGCGCCTTGAATCAGCTTCTCGACGATCCGGTCTTCCTTGGATTCGCCAACCGTCTCGAGCTCAATCTTCCCCTGGGTTGACGGAATCAGGGCGGTAAGATCGCTAACGCGGGGGACGACGTTTGACTCGTTCAGGCGAATTGCCCGGCGCATGGCGCTGCTAACCAGTGTCTCGTAGTTGCAGATGGAAACGCGGGCGCTGACCCCAGAACGCTGACTGACGTCCGCACTCTTTCGGGCGAGCTGCGTCAGCTCCGCGATGACCTGCTTCATGAACAGCGGCACGTACGTTCGGAACCCTTCGTCGTCGAACGTGGTGCGTTCCTGCTCCATGACGTCGATCTCGTTTTCGAGATTGCGCGGGTAGTGGGTTCGGACTTGCGATCCAAAACGGTCCTTGAGCGGGGTGATGATCCGTCCACGGTTCGTATAGTCTTCGGGGTTCGCGCTCGCCACGACGTAGAGATCGAGTGGCAGCCGAACTTTGTAACCGCGAATCTGAACGTCTCGCTCTTCCATGATGTTGAGGAGACCCACCTGAATCCGCTCACCTAGATCTGGAAGCTCGTTGATACAGAAGATCCCCCGGTTGGTCCGCGGAATCAAGCCGTAATGGATCGTCAGCTCGTCGCCAAGGTACCGACCCTCGGCGACCTTGATTGGATCGACCTCGCCGACGAGGTCGGCAATCGTAATATCGGGGGTTGCGAGCTTTTCACCGTACCGCCGGTCGCGGGGGATCCAGCTAATCTCGACGTCATCGCCTTTGTCGTCGATCCGTTGCCGGCAGCCCGAACAGATTGGATGGTATGGACTGTCGTTGATCTCGCAACCGGCGATCACCGGAAGAGTGTCGTCGAGGAGGTTGACCAGACTTCGTGCAATTCGGGTCTTGGCCTGGCCGCGCTCGCCGAGCAGCACCAGGTCGTGACCGGAAAGGATAGCGCTTTCAATTTGGGGGATGACCGTTTCTTCGTATCCGATGATACCGGGAAAAACAGTCTCGTTACGGCGGAGCTTTGCGATGAGGTTGTGACGCATTTCTTGCTTGACCGAGCGATCAAGCTGGCCACTTTCTCTCAGCTCACCAAACGTAGACGGACGGGACATTGGCCTCTCCTGGCTCGCCGTCGGGCAGCTACTAGCGCGAGATCTCCGGCCGACTGCCGTCCGGGAGCGGTACTGCTACCATCATAACTCACGAAAGGGGTGTGTCAACGCAATTAATCGATCGGAAAAGCAATCAATCGACAAAGCGGTACTTGATCAACGTTTTAAGCGCGGGGATTCCGTGGCGCCAATCAATTTTCTTACCCTCGCTCACGTCGCGGGCAACGTAGGTGATCGGTACCTCGACAATCTTCAGTCCACGGCGGAGCAGCTTGGCGGTAATCTCCGGCTCGAACTCGAATCCGCGGCTCTTGAGGTCAAACGTCTGAATGACCCTGGTTGGCATCAATTTGTAACACGTCTCCATATCACTTAGCGAGACACCGTACAGGACGTTCGTGACGATTGTCAAAAAACGATTGCCAACCCTTTGAATCAGAGTCATCCGCTTCAGGGTGCCCCGAAAGCGCGAACCGTACACGACGTCGGCCTGGCCCCTCAGCACTGGTTCCAGGAGAATCCGGAACTCCGACGGATCGTACTCGAGATCCGCGTCCTGAATGATGACGTAGTCACCCACCGCGTGACGGACCCCGGTTCGAATCGCCGACCCTTTGCCGCCATTCTTTTCGTGATAGATGATCCGCACGTCGGGTAAGGAAGCGCCGCAAAGGCGCTCGCGTGTGCCGTCGGTGGACCCGTCGTCGACCACGATGATGTCGAGGTCGAGCTCGACCTGGCGAACCCGGTCGATGACTTCCAGGATCGTGTGTTTCTCGTTATAAGCCGGGATGATCACCGACAACTTCACTGCACCCTCGCATGTGTGGGACGCCGTAGCAAAGTTTAGCAGCTTTTTTTTAATCGCGATTGACACCGTTGTCGACGCTCTGATAGATTGGGTCGGCGGCGCTGGGAACAAACGCGCTAGTGCAGTTGTGTAATTCGTGAACATCCTCCACATCGTCCAAAGATACTGGCCCTACGTTGGTGGGTCCGAGCGCCATCTTCAGGAAATCTCCGAGCGTCTTGTCCGAAACGGACACAAAGTCACCGTTTTCACGACGGACGCTCTCGACCTCGAGCTATTCTGGGATCCGACAAAATCGCGCATCTCCACTCAACGCGAGTGGCACAATGGTGTTGAGATTCGTCGCTTTCCCGTTCGCTACATCGCGGCCGGTCGTTACGGCTTTGGCGCAATCAGGCGATCGATGGCGTTACTGGCCGGCCTTCCCGTGCCAACAATTCCCTTGCTGCGCCGCCTGGCGCGATACGTTCCCTGGGTTCCCGCGTTAACTGCCCAAGTTGGCGCCGACGTCGGATTGTATGACGTGATTCATGGGATGAACGTGTGCTTCGAATCATTGCTCTTGCCGTCCTTCGCGGTCGCGCGGCGAGCGTCGGTCCCGTTTATCCTGACCCCGCTTCTTCATCTCGGGGAATCGGAGAGGTCGATCGTCCGCCACTACTACACGATGCCCCATCAATTGGACCTAATCCGGAGGGCGGACGCGGTACTCGCGCAAACTGGTATCGAGATTGACTTTCTGGCTAGCCGTGGGATAGCCGGAAAACGGGTCGTCCTGGCTGGTGTTGGAGTCAACCCGTCCGAGATCGAGGGCGGAGATGGGCAGCGATTCCGCCGCGCGCGAAACCTGACCAATCCTTTTGTCTTATATCTCGGGACGAGCGCCTACGATAAGGGAACGGTTCATCTGGTTCAGGCAATGCAGCGAATCTGGGACAGATCTTCAAATACCGCCGGGAGGTCGGCCGATCTCGTCCTCGCCGGGCCAACGCTCGATCCGTTCAGGGCCTTCCTCGACACCCTGCCGCCGAAGCACCGCTCGCGGATTCACGTCCTGGGGTTCATCAGCGAAGACGAGAAGAAGGATCTACTGGACGCGTCGTCGATGATGGTGATGCCTTCCCGCACCGATTCTTTTGGGATAGTGTATCTTGAAGCGTGGCTCTACAAGAAGCCGGTCATTGGCGCTAGAGCCGGTGGAGTTCCCGCGATTATCGAAGACGGGAAAGACGGTTACCTCGTGGAATTCGGCGACGTCGATCGATTGGCGGCGAGGATTGGCCAGCTTTTGACCAACTCCCAGGTCGCCCGCTCGTTCGGCGAAAACGGGAGTCACAAGGTTTTGAACAACTACACCTGGGATCGAGTCTACCCGGGCGTTCAGGAGGTCTACGAAAAGCTGTGTCGGACAACAACGACGGGGTGACGAGTCGGGTCGAGGCGGTGATGGCCCGAATCCGGGCGGGACTTCCCGGGGCCCGAAACGGCAGCAGCCCCGCCACCCGGACTACTCAGTCGCCCAAGGGTGAAGCGAGCATCTTCGGTACGGACGTGTACCGAAGCCTCCACCAGGCCCGCACAATCGGGGGCGGAGTCGGGGTGTCGTACGAGCTCGGCTGGCGGACGCCGATCGTGGGCCAGGTGTGGATG
>CAZBQK010000015.1:0-6584 GCA_964493975.1 uncultured Dehalococcoidales bacterium
GGATCGATCGGCGATGGATTCAAGTCTTATTCCTTAGGCAAAGGTCGAATGACGCATTATTCTGGCTGTGACGGTCTATCATCTACGTTCTTCTATTTCCGACGCTCGGGCCAGCGAAATGCGATAAAGGCGGCACCGAGCAGTCCGATCGCCGCGGCGAGGGTCGCGACGTAGCCGGGACGAGCATTCTTCCCCGGGCGGCGCGGATTCGCCGGCAAGTTGTAAACGTCGGGACGGTCGTTGAGTAAGAAGAACGCGTTGAGTCCGCCTTCGAGAATCCGCTCGTCGTGACCGTAGAGGTAGGCGTCGGTCTGGCCGCGGGCGTGCAGCTCCGCCACCCGCCCAGTTGCCTTCTGGCGTAGCTCGGTCAAAGGACCAAATTGGATCGATTGGGTCGGACAGACCTTCGCACAAGCCGGTTGCTCGCCAACTTTGAGGCGATCGTAACACATGGTGCATTTGTGAGCCCCGCCGTCGATCGGGTTCCTGGCGATCACCCCGAATGGGCACGCCGAGACGCAGTAGCCGCAGCCATTACAGACGTCCTGTTGGACGTAGACGGTGTCAAACTCGGTCCGAACGATCGCCCCGGTGGGACAGACCTCGAGGCACGGTGCGTTCGAACAGTGTTTGCAGACGTCACTTAGCAGAAGCCACCTGGGCGCGACCCGATCGACTGGAATTTGCTCGACGAATAAGACGTGACGCCAGGTCGTCGACGTCAAAGCTCCGGTGTTGTCATAACTATTGCCGGTCCAGCTCGGCTCGGCCGCTGGCAGCTCGTTCCATTGTTTGCACGCCACCTCGCACGCTTTGCAGCCAATGCAGAGTGTCGCGTCGGTGAAGAATCCCATCGCGTCCTGACGGGCTGGTGGCTCGGCCTTTTCCAGAGGACCGAGAAAGCGTCGCAATAGGTCGCTGCCCTGAAGCATTTCTCCCGAGGTCGTCACCTGTCCGCGATTGCGAAGCTCAGCCATCTGGATTCCGATCGTGAAATCTTGGCATACGGCCGGTTCTCTTGATCGTCAACGTTGGATTATGGTCAGAGTGATCGCCGAGTCGACCCGGTTGCACGTCGACCATGATCGCTTTGACCTCGTTGATCGACACGTTTGGCTCGAGCACGAGGTGGGTTAGATCATTTGCGATCGAGCCGGTCACCAGTCCCTGATAACCCCAGTGAAATGGCAGCCCGACCTGATGGACAACCTGATTGCCGAGCTTGAACGGACGAAGTCGCCGAGTCACCACTGCTCGGGCCTCGATGGCGCCGCGGGCGCTACGAATCGTCACCCAGTCTCGATGTTTGATCGCCCGTTCTCGCGCCAGCTCAGGGCTCAGCTCGACGAACAACTCCGGTTGGAGCGCGTTCAGCCAGGGAAGCCAGCGCGTCATCGGTCCGCTGACGTGATGCTCGGTCAGCCGATAGGTTGTCAAGACGATCGGAAATCGGTCGTCAGGGGAGGCGGCGAGCGGATTGTCGGTGCGGAGCCGGTCGAACCGCGCCGAAGGACTCGCCTGCTGGTTTCGGTGGACGAGATTCGCCACTGGCGACTCGGCCGGCTCGTAGTGTGTCGGCAGAGGTCCATCCTTCAACCCGGTCGGAGCGAAAAGCCACCCTTTCCCGTCCGGCCGCATGATGAAAGGATCGGAACCGCCCAGGGCGTCCAGTCCGGCTAAATCGGGATGGGCCACCGCGATGGGCGCCTTCGTGACTGGAAAATCGGGCACGTCGAGGCCGGTCCACCGGTTCTCGTCGGCGCTCCACCAGATTAGCTTCTTCCGCTCCGACCAGGGTCGGCCGTCGGGGTCAGCCGAGGCACGGTTGTATAGGATGCGCCGGTTCGCCGGCCACGCAAAGCCCCAATTCGGGAAAAGGCCGCCGTCGGACTGACGGGACGCGGCCCGATTGACTCCGTCGGCCGGATAGACGCCGCTGTAAATCCACGAGCCGCAGGCAGTCGTTCCGTCGTCGCGTAGCTCGCCAAAGTCGCTCAGCTGCCGACGGTTTGCCCAGGTAAAGCCGTTGAGCTCGCGGAGAACGCGTTCGATGTCGGGCTCGTTCTGGATACGCGAACCCTCTTCAGGCTTAGATCGATTAAAGTCCCAGAAAAGCTCCCGAATCGGTCTATCTCGGGGCTCCGAACTCCCGTCGTACAGTCGCTTCATGCGCCGGGCCAGATCGTGAATGAACCAGGCATCCGAACGGGCGTCGCCAGGTGGATCGACGGCCTTGTCCTTCCACTGGATCAGACGTTGAGTGTTGGTGAAGCAACCGGCCTTCTCACCCGGCCCGGCGGCTGGAAGAAAAAACACTTCGGTGTCGATCTCGGCGGGATTTGTCCCGTCCAGGGGACACTTCCAAAACGCGGCGGTCTCGGTCTCGTAGAGGTCGCGAACCACCAACCAGTCGAGTCGGCCGAGAGCCCGCCGTTGAAGTCGCGCGTGGGAGCTACCGGCGGCCGGGTTCTGGCCCATCACGACGAGACCTTTCACCTTTCCGTCGACCATATCGTAGGTTGTCGCGAGATGGGAGTGATCGCCAACCGTCTTGGGAACGTTGCTATAGCCGAAATCGGCCTCTGGGGTCGCGGCGTCGCCATACCAGGCTTTGAGCAGGCTCACGATGAACTTTGGCAGATTTGCCCAGTAACCAGTTCGCGAACCGGAGGTCGCGATGTACTCGGCGAGCGTCTGCTGGGGAATCAGCGCGGTTGGCTGGGGCATGTAACCCGAAATGAGATCGTAGAGCGTTGGTACGTCGGTCGAGCCCTGAATCGACGCGTGACCCCGCAACGCCATGATCCCACCACCCGGACGTCCAATGTTGCCGAGTAAGAGCTGTAAAATCGCCGCGGCGCGAATCGTCTGAGCGCCCTTGCTATGTTGAGTCCAGCCGACTGCATAACAAATGGCGCTCGTTTTGTCGCGGCCAGAGTTCTCGACGAGGGCCCGGGCGACGGCGAGAAACTGCGCCTTCGATGTCCCGCACACCTCCTCGACCAGGTCGGGAGAGTATCGGGAGAAGTGCCGACGCAGGATCTGGAAAACGCAACGG
Organism: uncultured Dehalococcoidales bacterium; assembly: GCA_964493975.1. GTDB lineage: Bacteria > Chloroflexota > UBA6077 > FW602-bin22 > CADDYW01 > CAZBQK01. Next base: position 3,059 of record CAZBQK010000015.1, read on the forward strand.
GGGTGCTCGAGGGATGGATCGCTGGTGATGCCGCCGGCCGGCGAGCCATCCGCGGAACGCGTCTGGGCGTAGGCCCACGACGACGGGTCGTAGGTGTGGGTTGCCGGATCGTAGCCGGAGAACACCCCGTCGAGGTCCTCGGTATCCCGAAATCGGTCGTCGACGAGCGTCGCGGCGTTGGTATAGGCGACGACGTACTCCCGAAAATAAGATTCCGTCGTCAGGACGTAATTGATTAGTCCGCCAAGAAAGGCGATGTCACTTCCCGACCGGATCGGAACGTAGGCCGAAGCCAGCGCGGAGGTCCGCGAAAAGTGCGGATCCACGTGAATGACCGTTGCGCCGTTCTCTTTCGCTCGAACCACCGAGCTAAAGGCAATTGGATGAGCCTCGGCCATGTTGCTGCCAATCACCAGCACGCAATCGCTGTTGACCAGATCCTGCGGATACGTCGTCGCACCGCCTCGTCCGAAGCTTGTGCCCAGACCGGGCACGGTGGACGAGTGTCAAATGCGTGCTTGATTTTCAATCGAGACAATCCCGAGGCCGCCGTTGAAGAGTTTCTTGATCAGGTAGTTTTCTTCGACCTCGAGCGTCGCTCCGCCGAGTGACGCGATCGATAGACAGTGATTGACCACCTGGCCGTCGTCCAACCGCTCGACGAAAGTCGCGTCCCGTGTTTCCTTGATCCGGGTGGCCACTCGCTCCATCGCCCAATCCAGCGATACCTCTTCCCACCGATCGGATCGGGGACGGCGGTAGAGGCAGCGGGTCGTGCGCATTGGGTTCACGACGTATTGATAGGTCGCCGCGCCCTTGGGACAGAGCGTGCCGTGATTGATCGGGCTGTCGGGATCTCCCTCGATCTCGACAATCGCGCCGTCTCGGGAGTAAACCAGCTGCCCGCAGCCAACCGCGCAGTACGGACAAACGCTTCGGGTAACGGTGGCTCCGTCGGTTCGGGGCTTCTTCGCGATGCTCTCTCGGCTGAAAGGCTGCGGACCGTCCTTCCGCGAGACGAAGTTCTTCAAGAGGGCCGACACTGACACTCGATCTGGCATCGCTCATCTCCCCGCATCGCGTCGACGCGCCGGAAGTATAGCCAGTGGTCCAGAGGAGCGTCAAACCCTTATCAAGAGTGAATTGTTGCCTGGCGCGCCGCATCGGCGAGGAAGATTCCAACCAGCCCGAGCCACACGCCAACGCCAAGGGTCAATCGCAGCGACAGGATCACCCCGCCGACAATCAGCATGGCGCCGAGGCTAAAGCCGAGACGACGGGCCCAACGGGTCGCCCGAACTCGATCGTTCATCAGCCGCCACAAAACGGCGCGCAACAACCGTCCGCCATCAAGCGGGAAACCGGGCAGCAAATTGAAAGACGCGATCAGCAGATTGCAAAGGGCAAGGTACAGAACGATGACGCCAAAAAGACCAACGGAGCGACCGGTCAGGAGCCACCCGCCCCCAAACGCGCTTCCCAGGATTACGCTTACGCCGGGGCCGGCACAGGCGAGGGCGAGCTCCTCACCAGATGAGCTATCCCCAACATCGATCTCGACCACAGCGCCAAGGAGAAACAGCCGAACGCGCGGCACCGCGAGGCCACGCGACCGGGCGACGATCACATGACCAAACTCATGCGCTAGAAGACAAGCAAAGACCGCGATACTGGTGGCAAAACTCGCCGACCAGTAACCCGCGATCGAGGAATGGGGAAGAAGCCTGGGAAAAAAATCCCTGGCCAACAGCCAGACGACAAAGGCGAAGACAGGGGGCCAGGTCCAGTGAATCTCGACCGGAACGTCGAGAATGCGGCCGATGGCAAGCGCCCAACGCACTCGACTCCCCTCACGAGCCAATCAAGTGGCTCGCGAGGCAAGAGGTGGGCCATTAACCCACCGGTCGCACCCTAACCAGCCGCCTGATTCAATCGCCGCATCAACCGTGACTTGCGCCGCGCGGCGTTACGCCAATGGATGACGCCCTTGCTTGCCGCCTTATCCAGCTTGCTCGCCGCCTCGACGGCATCACCTCGAGCAGTGACCAGATCACCCTTGTCAATCGCGGTCCGCGCCTTGCGCAGAGCTGTCTTGACGCCCGAACGAATTGGCTGATTGTAACGCCGCTTCCGCTCGGACACTCGAATGGCTTTAATAGCCGACTTGGTATTCGCCAAAGATTTCCCCCCGTGAGGTAGAATAGTTATGGAAAAGAATACACGAACGATCGGTAGCTGTCCACCCGCAAGGGTGGCACATTCATTGCGATGAGACCGGTCTACGCACGAGCGCAACTGCGCACTGGAGAGATTGATGCCGGCACGACTATACGTCGGAAACCTACCCTATAGCGTTGGCGAAAATGACTTGAAGCGCCTCTTCAGTCAGGCCGGAACGGTTGAGACGGTCACTCTCCCGCTCGACCGCGAAACTGGACGACCCCGTGGATTTGGTTTCGTCCAAATGGCCGACGAAGGCGAAGCCGAGGCCGCGATCCAGATGTTCAACGGGTACACCCTGGATGGACGGCAACTACGGGTCAACCTGGCCCAAGAGCGCGAAATGCGGCACGGCGGATATACTCGGCGGGCAGGGTAGGTCAGTCGTACCGCGACCGACCCGAACGCGTACTGGCAACCGCATTGGCTGCCGTTCAATGCTAGCGCTATAACATGCTAACCAGAGATCGAGGGGCAAGGGGCCCCTCGATTTTTTTGCTCCAATTTCTATCTTCTAGCCCAAAGTCCACCCAATCTCCACCTCGTCGCGGACACGAAATAGTGTAGTCAGGTTGGCCGTGCTATAATCAGCACGTCGAAGTCGTCGATCGATGAGGTGCGGGGTGGCAGGCTACGAAGGACAAAATACGAACGTCGCCGAGCCGGTGACACGAGAGATCACCGTCGGATCGGCCATGATTGGCCGAGGAGTCGTGTCTCCATTACAGAGCTTATTCCTCGCGCGTTTGGCTCGCCTCCTTCACCAAGAGGAAGAATGGCGCTCGCGGGTAGCCAGTGACGACTGGCGAATACGCCTGATCCACCACGCGATTTACTCGAACTACTGCGACTGTTTGGCGCTGGGACTAGCGGATCACGCCCGTGAACTCGTTCGTCGTAATCAGATTGTCGCCTAGTTCTTAGTACCTATTCCACTAGCCTCAGGTTTCGAATATGCCAATTTACGAATACCGATGCACCGACTGCGGTCGCTACCAGAGCATTCTCGTCCGAACGTATAGCGATCCGACGGATTTATCCTGTCCACGCTGCCAGGGAACCCACCTCCGAAAGCTTGTATCCCGATTCGCCATGATTCGATCGGACGAATCACGTCTCGAGCAATTGGCGGATTCGTCGACTCTCGGCGATGTCGACGAAAACGATCCCAAAAGCGTCGCTCGTTGGGCGCGCAAGATGGGCGATGAGGTCGGCGAGGACCTGGGCGACGAGTTCCACGAAATGGTCGATCGGCTCGAAGCAGGCGAAATGCCTGACGATACCCCCGGCCCGGGCGGCGAATTAG
>CAZBQK010000015.1:6594-41825 GCA_964493975.1 uncultured Dehalococcoidales bacterium
CTGCGGCAGCCTGCGGCTGGCGCGCTTCAACGTGATGATCGACGATCCGGACCGCCCGGCCTGGGCGGCGAATTTGGCGGCGGTGACGACTTCGGATCGGATCCGCTTGCTTGACCGAGCCATTTGACACACCGACAGGCATTGGCTATACTTCCGCCGGCTGAGCCGGCGGGCCTCCGACGACGCTGCCAGCCCTCTTAACGGCCCAGTGGCCCTGGTGCAAGGTGACGTCATGCCGGTCGAATACATTCCCCTCTTCGTCCTAATCGCCGTTTCTACCCTCTTTGGACTGCTCATTCTCGCGATTTCGGTCTATCTTGGCCCTCGCGGGGCGCGCGCGCACCGGATGATGCCGTACGAGAGCGGTATTACTCCCCAGGCTCCGGCTCGCATTCGATTTCCAGTCAAGTTCTATCTCGTCGCGATGCTATTCATCGTATTCGATATCGAGGCGATCTTCTTCTATCCCTGGGCGGTATCATTTCGACAGCTACGTGTTTTCGGATTTGTCGAAATGGTCGTATTCGTCGGGATACTTCTCGTCGGATACTTCTACGTCGTGAAGAAGGGGGCCCTCGAATGGGACTAGATCTGGCCGCGACATCACACCGCAAAGACGGTATGCCCGCACTCCTCTTTAGTAAGCTTCAAGACTGGGGCAGAAGCCACTCACTTTGGCCAATGGGCTTTGGGCTCGCCTGCTGCGCGATTGAGATGATGGCAACGGGAGCGTCCCGTTACGACCTTTCTCGATTCGGCGCCGAGCTGTTTCGGGCGACCCCGCGGCAGAGCGACCTGATGATCGTTTCTGGCCGCGTGTCCCAGAAAATGGCTCCGGTCGTCCGGAATCTATACGATCAAATGCCCCACCCTAAGTGGGTTATCGCGATGGGCGATTGTGCGTCCTGCGGGGGCGTCTTCAATAACTATGCGATCGTCCAAGGGGTCGACAAGGTTATTCCGGTCGACGTCTACTTGCCGGGTTGTCCACCCCGACCGGAAGCGCTGATCGACGCGATTATCAAGCTTCAGTCCAAAATCGAGACCGAAGGCTCCCAGGCAGGCGAGAAATGACCGACACGGTCGTCGGGCAAGATGTCCTGTTGGAGCGGCTGGGCGAGCAGTTCGGAGAACGGATTCGCGATCTGTCAACCAACGCCGATTGCGTCTCGCTTGTCCTCGAATCCAGCGATCTCATTGACGTCTTGCTGTTCCTACGAGATGACTCCGGACTTCGATTCAATCGATTGGTCGACGTTTGCGGCGTTGACTTTCTGGACCAGGAAAAGACACCTCGTTTCGCGGCGGTGTATCACCTCCACTCGCTGTCCCTCAATCGATACGTCCGAGTTCGGGTGCCGCTGGACGAGGACAATCTCGTCGTTCCGAGCGTGACCGAAGTCTGGCCGGGAGCTGATTACTTCGAACGAGAAACCTTCGATCTGTTTGGTATCGAGTTCACCGATCATCCCAACCTGAAGCGGATCCTGTTACCAGACGATTGGGTTGGCTATCCTTTGCGAAAAGACTACAATCCGCCACCTGAGCCGATCGAGTTCAGCTTCAACCCCGAGCAGTGGCAAAAGGCGGTGCAGCGTGGCAGTTAAGGTGGCCCAGGAGCAGAACCTCATTCTTAATATGGGGCCACAGCACCCGAGCACTCACGGGGTGTTGCGGCTCGTGTTGGAATTGGATGGGGAGATCGTCGTCAACTGCGAGCCGGTGATTGGGTATCTGCACACCGGTTTCGAAAAGACGTACGAAGCGAAAAACTACCATCAGTGCGTTACTTTGACCGACCGAATGGATTACCTGAATCCCCTGGGAAATAATCTCGCCTATGCGCTAGCTATCGAGAAGTTGCTCGGGGTCGGCGCTCCGGACCGCGCGACCGTCGCCCGGGTTATCCTGGCCGAGCTAACCCGGATTGGCAGCCATCTGGTTGGGTTGGGAACGCAGGCGATCGAGCTCGGCGCCCAAAGCGTGTTCCTTTATTGCTTCCGCGAGCGAGAGCAGATTCTCGATATTTTCGAGATGTGCTCCGGGCAGCGGATGATGTGTAGCTACATCCGCCCGGGTGGTCTGGCGATGGACCTGCCAGACGGCTTCGATTCGGCCGTGCGTAAGTTCCTCGATTTCTTTCCGAGGCGTATCGACGAGTACGAAGCGCTTCTGACGAACAACGGAATCTGGCGGGAGCGCACGGTTGGCGTCGGAAAACTCGACCTCGAGACGGCGATTCGCTACTCGATTACCGGTCCTAATTTACGGGCGGCGGGCGGGACGCTCGACCTGCGAAAAGATCTGCCTTATTGCGGGTACGAGCAATATGATTTTGTTGTTCCGACCGGGACGAAAGGCGACGTCTACGAGCGGTACTTGATGCGCGTTCGAGAGATGCGCGAGTCGGTGAAGATCTCCCGTCAAGCACTCGACCGTCTTCCCAGTGGACCATTCATGACCAACGATCGGAAGGTTTCGTTTCCGCCTCGATCCGAGCTCGCGACGAGCATGGAATCGTTAATTCACCACTTCAAGTTGGCGACCGAAGGCTACCGAGTTCCGGCTGGCGAAGTGTACTCGGCAGTTGAATCACCTCGCGGTGAGCTGGGCTTTTACGTCATTTCCGACGGCTCGGCTCGGCCGTATCGGATGCACGTTCGAGCGCCATCGTTCGCTAACATGCAAGCGTTGCCGGTCATTATTAAAGGCTCGCTTGTATCTGACCTGGTTGCGACGATCGGAAGCTTGGATCCGGTTATGGGCGAGGTTGATCGCTAACTAGATCAGCAGCCTTCGACGCCCCCTAGTACAATCTCGATTGGCAAGTCGTCAGGAGGAATCCAGGTGCTCTCCCAAGAGACGGCGGAGGAAATTCGGGCCGCCCTCAGTCGCTACCCGCGCCCCCGAAGCGCGGTGCTTGACGCATTGCGCGCGGTGCAACGCCAATTCGGCTACTGTCCGCCGAATGCGTTAGAAGAAGCGGGCGAGATCTTAGGCATCGACGCGAACGCACTCCAGATGCTGGTCACGTTTTACGATCTCTTCTACGACCAGCCGGTGGGCGAACACATCTTGATGCCATGCAAAAACATCGCGTGCTACTTGCGCGGGTCGGACGATCTGATTGCCTATTTGTCCAAGAAACTGGGGATCAAGCCTGGGGAAACGTCGGCTGACGGCAAGTTTACCCTTCAACCAATGGAGTGTCTGGCCGCCTGCGATCTCGCGCCGATGATGATTGCCGACGAGACCTATCATGGAAATCTGACTGAAGAAAGAATCGATCAACTGATCGACACGTTGCGCGCGATCGACAATCGACCACCAGGGCCGGCCACGGCGACGAGGAACAACCATGTATGAGCCTATACTGCTCCGCAACGTCGGCGTTCCAAATTCCTGGGACATCGACGTCGCACTAGCACATGGCGACTACGAGGCCCTTCCCAAAGCGCTCGCGGAGCTTCAACCGGATCAGATCATCGACATGATCAAGAACTGCGGTTTGCGGGGCCGAGGCGGCGCCGGCGCACCGTGCGGGATGAAGTGGGGATTCGTTCCGAAAGGCAAGCGAGAAAAGTATCTCCTGGTCAACGCCGACGAGAGCGAGCCGGGTACGTTCAGCAACCGAGCGCTCCTCGAAAATGACCCGCACCAGCTCATCGAAGGGATCGTCATTGCCGCGTTCGCGCTTCAAGCGCCCACGACGATTGTCTACGTCCGGGGAGAGTTCGCGCTGGGTTACCAGCGCCTCGCGTCGGCTCTCAATCAGGCCTACGCCCGCGGATTTGTCGGAAAGAACGTCCTCGGCAGCGGATTCGATACCGAAATTGTCCTTTTTCGCGGCGCGGGAGCCTACATTTGCGGCGAAGAAACCGCTCTGATCGAGTCGCTCGAAGGCAACCGTCCGATGCCCCGACCTCGGCCGCCATTTCCCGCGGTCTACGGCGTATACGGACAACCCACCAACGTCAATAACGTTGAGACGATTTCGAACGTTCCGATGATCATCAGCAACGGAGTTGATTGGTACAACAGCATCGGCACCGCTCCCCGAAACACCGGACCGAAAATCTACTGCGTGAGCGGCCACGTTCGCAATCCGGGCAACAAGGAGCTTCCGCTCAACACGACGCTCCGCGAGCTGATTTACGACCACTCCGGCGGAATGATCGACGACCGCCCGGTGAAAGCCGTTATTCCCGGTGGATCGTCGGCGGCGATGCTAACTGGCGATAACCTCGACATAAAGATGGACTTCGACACGTTGGCCAGTCTCGGGTCGATGCTCGGCTCGGGTGGGGTCGTGATCATGAACGATCGGACCTGCATTCCGTGCGCGGTACGGCGAATCGAAGAGTTTTACAATCACGAATCCTGCGGAAAGTGCACGCCCTGCCGTGAAGGCACGATGTGGATGGTTAAGCTGCTGCGCCGAATCACCGCTGGGGATGCCGGCTCGCGAGATATCGATCAGCTCGAGCGGATCGGGAAGACGATTGGCTTCGGTCCGCCGAACATCACCCTTTGCGCCCTGGGCGATGCGTCGACAAGCTGCGTGACGAGTGGTATTCGGCTGTTTCGCGAAGAGTTTGAGTACCACGCCCGAACCGGACGGTGCCCCACCGCCCGGGTTCCCGTCGCGTCGTAAGTCCATGAAGCGCGTCTATCTGGGCCAGGAGTAACCGTGGAGAACCTCGTCAAAGTCACGATCAACGGCCGCGAGTACATGCTTCCAAAGGGTATGATCCTGGTCGACGCGGCGAAAACGGTCGGGATCGACATTCCGATATTTTGCTACCACTCGAAGATGAAGCCGGTTGGCGCTTGTCGAATGTGCCTCGTCGAGATCGAAAAAGCGCCGAAGCTGCAAACCGCGTGCACGACGCCAGTTGCCGATGGAATGATCGTCAACACCAAATCGGCCAAGGCAGTGGCTGGTCAAAACGCGACGATCGAGTTCCTCCTTGCCAATCATCCCTTGGATTGTCCGGTTTGCGACAAGGGCGGCGAGTGCCCGCTTCAGGACAACACTTTTGGCTACGGCAAGGGGTTGAGCGTTTTCGCGGAAGTCAAACGTCATTACGTGAAACCGATTCCCCTGAGCGACAAGGTGCTTCTGGATCGCGAGCGCTGTATCATGTGCTACCGTTGCGTTCGCTTTACGAAGGAAATTGCTGGCGACGAGACACTCACCGTTCTCGATCGCGGATCCTGGAGCCAGATTGGGGTGCTCGAAGGCCGCACGTTCGATTCCCCATTCTCTGGTAACACCATCGAGATTTGCCCGGTCGGCGCGCTGACGAGCTCGATGTACCGGTTCAAAGCCCGACCGTGGGACATCAAGAACAAGCCGTCGGTGTGCTCCCAGTGCTCGGTTGGCTGCAATACAACCCTAACGATTCGGGACAATAAGATCGCGCGGGTCATGTCTCGCGAGAACAACCCGGTCGACGACGGCTGGATTTGCGATCGCGGCCGCTTTAACTACGAGTTCGTCGCGTCTCCCGAGCGGTTAACTGCCCCGATGATTCGACGGGATGGCGTCCTTGGTCCAGCCACCTGGGCCGAAGCGATTGGGTTAGTTCGGGATCGATTGCAGGAAACCCTGGTCAAGAGCGGACCGGGAGCCATCGCGGTGATGGCATCGCCTGAGGGCACGACCGAGGAAGCCTACCTTCTCCAGAAGCTGGCGCGGGCCATTCTGGGCACGAATAACGTCGACTACACCTTCGATCGTCATCCGATTCGATCGGCACTTCCCTACGACGCCGCGAGCGGCTCGATCGTCGGTCTCGAGCGCGCCAACGTGATCGTTCTGATGGACGTCGACCCGATTGTCGAGCAACCCGTGCTCGACCTCCGGCTCAAGAAAGCCGTTGGAAGAGGCGCGAAGCTCATCGTGATTGGTCCCAACAAGATCGATCTCGTCGAAATTGCCGCGCAGTGGATCCAGGTGGACGCCGACAATGTCGCCGAGGTCGCGCGGGCGCTCGCCGCCGTCATCGTCCAGGAAAACCTGGTAAAGACCGAATTTGTCGAGAGTCGGCTGAATGGCGCGGACGCCGCCCTTTCCGCCGGGAAGGCAGTCGATCTCGACGGCGTGGCAATTCGGACCGGAGTGTCAAAAGACGCTCTCCAGCGGGCGGCCCGACAATACGCGGGAGCCGGCAATGCGAGCATTCTGTATCGAAGAACGGACGCACCGGGCGCACTAGTCGGGGCTTTGACCGACCTTGCACTGCTCACCGGGCAGATCGGTCGGGCGGGAGCTGGGATCTACCCCCTCGTGAAGCACGCAAACGAACAGGGAGCCATCGACGTTGGCGCGCTGTCCGACCGACTCCCGGGACACCGGGCCCTGGCGGACGCCGAAGCCCGACGAACCTTAGCTGACCTCTGGGGACGGGAGCTTCCGGCGGCAAGTGGAATTGCCGGATCGGATATCTTTGGCGCCCTCGAGAGTGGACGGCTGTCCGCACTGTATCTCATCGGACAGGATCCGCTCGGCGATAGCGCCGTTGCAGAGACGGCGCGGCGTGCCCTCCAACGGGCAGGTTTCGTGGTCGTTCAGGATACGTTCCTCACCGAGACCGCCAAGCTCGCCGACGTCGTGCTTCCCGGGACGGAGTACGCCGAGAAGGACGGCACTTTCACCAACCTCGAGCGCCGGGTACAACGGCTTCGCGCCGCCGTGACCCCTCCGGGCGATGCCCGGCAGGATTGGCAGATCATCCGCGACCTTGGCGTCGCCCTGGGAGGGGATTTCGATTACCAGGATTCGTCAGATATTACGGCGGAAATCGCGGTGTGCGTTCCGATGTACCGTGGATTGACCCTGGCCCGTCTTGGCTCGAAAGGAATCCAGTGGCCGCGCGTTGACGACGCGGGAAATGGTACTGAGTCCCTTTACGCGTCAGATTCGAACTCGAGCTCGTTTTCCCTGGCGCCCCTCAGCGCCGCTGGGGATAGCCGCGTGGGGAGTGGACCGGCATGAGTGGCCTCACTATCGTGATTCTCGCGCTGGTCAAAAGCGCGGTCGTCCTTCTGATCTTGCTGACCGGGTTCGCCTACGCGACTCTTTTGGAGCGAAAGCTACTCGCGGGAATGCAGGTGCGGATCGGACCTAACCGCGCTGGGCCATGGGGCTTGTTTCAGCCGATAGCCGACGGAATCAAGGTCGCCTTTAAGGAAGACATGGCGCCTCGAGGAGCCGACCCAATTGTCTTCGCGCTGGCACCGGTCATCTCGATGGTCATGGCGCTCTGCGCTTTCGCCGTTATTCCCATCGGAGACGACCTGCACGTCTTCGGAGTGACGATTCCGCTCGCCGTGGCCAATATCAACGTTGGAATTCTCTGGGTCCTGGGCGCGACCTCACTTGGAATCTACGGTATCGTTCTGGCCGGGTGGTCTTCCAACAATAAATACTCGCTGCTCGGCAGCGTTCGCTCGTCGGCGCAAATGATCAGCTACGAGCTATCGCTCGGCCTGTCGCTCGTCGGGGTGCTGCTGTTATCGGGCTCGTTACGACTTAATGACATCGTCGGCGGGCAAACCTCGGCGTGGTACGTCTTCCTTCAGCCGATTGGATTTGTCGTCTACTTTGTCTCGGCCCTCGCCGAAACGAACCGGGCACCATTCGACCTTCCTGAGGCGGAACACGAGCTCGTGGCGGGCTATCACACCGAGTACAGCGGAATGAAGTTCGCGTTGTTCCAGATGGCCGAGTACATCAACATGATCACGGCGAGCTCGGTGGCCACGACGTTATTCTTCGGTGGCTGGCACGGACCATTCGGTCTCGCGGATGGGCCCTGGTGGTTCTTCCTAAAAGTGTTCGTCTTTGTGTGTGTCTTCATTTGGATTCGAGCGACACTTCCGCGAATCCGATACGACCGTCTGATGAATTTCGGTTGGCGTGTGCTTTTGCCCCTGGCACTCCTCAACATCGTGCTGACGGCCGGCGCAATTCTGATCTTGACGTAAATGGCGAGGAGCGATCGATGAGTGACCTGGTCGACGATATCACGACTCTTGCGAAGGGGCTCTGGACGACGGCGAAGCACCTTCGCAACACCCCGACAACCGTCGAATACCCCGAACACAAGCGGGCGATGCCTTCTCGATTCAAAGGACGTCATCGCCTGATGCGCTACGGGGACGGCCTCGAGCGCTGCATTGGGTGCTCGCTCTGTGCCGCTGCTTGCCCATCTCAAGCAATCTACGTCGAGGCGGCCGAGAATACCGACGAAGTACGCGTTTCGCCGGGCGAACGATACGCCAAGCGGTATGAGATCAACATGCTTCGCTGCATCTTTTGCGGATATTGCCAGGAAGCGTGTCCAACTGAAGCGATTGTACTAGGACACGATTACGAGCTCGCCGACTACGATCGTCCGGATTTCATTTACACCAAAGAGCGCCTGCTCGTCCCGCTCCCGGTGACGACGAAGGAGAAGTAGGCAACCCGATGCAGATCATCGCGTTCTTCGTCATCGCCGCGGTGGCCATAGTCGGCGCGGTCAGCATGGTCCTGTCGCGTAATACCGTCCACAGCGCACTGTTTCTCGTCATCAACTTGTTTTGTGTCGCCGCACTTTATCTGAGTCTGAACGCCGAGTTCCTGGCTGTCGTCCAGGTCATCGTCTACGCCGGCGCGATCATGGTCTTGTTCCTTTTCGTGATTACGCTACTAAATCCGAATCAGTCGGAATCGCCGGACCAGCTCAAAAACCAGGGCGTGCTCGCCGGGGTTCTGGCTCTTGCCCTATTGATTGTTTCCGGAGTCGCGATTTTATCAGGTTCGGTGACGGCACGCCTTCCGGCGACACCACCAGACATTACCTGGGGCGACAATGTTCTAGCTGTCGGGCAGCTCCTCTACAGTCAGTTCCTCTTCCCGTTCGAAGCCACGTCGCTCCTCTTGCTTGTCGGGATCGTTGGAGCGACCGTGCTTGCGAAACGGCGACTTTAGCGAAGGGGGTATTGTGCTCGCACCTCTCCCATTCTATTTAGTATTGAGCGCGATCCTTTTCACGATCGGGGTCTTTGGTTTTCTGTTTCGAAAGAATCCGCTCGTCATGTTCATGTCAATCGAGTTAATGCTGAACGCCGCGAACTTGACATTCGTGTCGTTCGCCCGCTACTTGGGATCTTTAAACGGCCAGGTGATCGTGTTCTTTATCATGACGATCGCCGCCGCCGAGGTGGTCGTTGGACTGGGTATCATTGTCTCCATCTTCCGGGTGCGTGCCAGCATTGACGTCGACGACATCCACGTGCTGAAGGGCTGAAGGTAATGCTCGAAAACGTCTGGTACGCCCCTCTGCTCCCCCTGGTAGGGTTTGTCTGGTGCGTTGCGTTCGGCCGAGTTTGGCCCCGTGTCTCCGGCTGGATTGCGACCCTAGCAGTCGGCGCGTCGTTCCTGGTTGTCGTTCAGGCCTTTCAGGGACTTCTCGCGCTAGCACCGGACGATCGCATCCGCACTGGCACATTATATGACTGGATTCATACCGGGTCTCTTTCAATTCCGTTGAATATCTACGTCGATCCGCTGACCCTGGTGATGCTCCTCGTCGTTACCGGGGTCTCGTTCCTAATCCACGTGTACGCCACCGCCTACATGAGGGGCGACCGAGGATTCGGGCGGTTTTTTTCGTACCTGAACCTATTCGTCTTCTCGATGATGCTGCTCGTGCTCGCCGGCAACTTCGTCCTTCTCATGGTTGGCTGGGCTGGCGTGGGCTTGTGCTCCTACCTGTTGATCGCATTCTGGTTCGAGAAGCCAGAAGCCGCGGCAGCGGGGGTGAAAGCCTTTGTCGTCAACGCAATTGGCGATGCTGGCCTGATCCTCGCCGCGTCCCTGATCCTGCTAACCTTCAAAGCGGTTGACTATCCGACGGTCTTCACCAACGCGAAGCAAGTTCTGCCGGCTGGTGGCGGACTGGTCACTGCGATTACCCTTCTCCTCCTGGTGGCCGCCGTGGCGAAGTCGGCGCAGCTGCCACTTTACGTCTGGTTGCCTGACGCGATGGCTGGCCCAACCCCGGTGAGCGCTCTCATCCACGCCGCGACGATGGTCACGGCCGGGGTCTATCTGATCGCACGAGCGGCGCCGTTGTTCAGCTTGGCGCCGTTTACGATGGGATTAATCGCCTGGATTGGTGCGATCACCGCCTTATTCGCCGCGACGATCGGTCTCGTGAAGCCAAACATCAAGCGCGTTCTCGCCTACTCCACGGTGAGCCAGCTAGGCTACATGTTCCTCGCGGTCGGCGTTGGCGGCTTTGCCGCCGGAATCTTTCACCTGATGACCCACGCGTTTTTTAAGGCTCTACTCTTCCTCGGAGCCGGCGCGGTCATTCACGCGCTCGGCGGCGAAGAGGACATGCGTCGCATGGGTGGCCTGTGGCGAAAGCTTCTTCCAACGTACGTCACTTTTCTCCTCGGTGGACTAGCGATCTCCGGAGTGCCGCCGTTCTCCGGATTCTTTTCGAAAGATGAGATTATCTCGCTGGCTTTCAACGCGCCTGGCGGGAACGCTGCTCTCGGCGTCATTGCCCTCATCACCGCTGGCCTAACGTCGGTTTACATTTTTCGACTCATCTTTATGACGTTCCACGGGAAGACGCGCATTGGCGCCCACGAGGTCGAACATTTGCATTTGCCCGGACCAGCGATGGTCCTGCCACTTGCGGTTCTCGCGATTCTGTCGGTGGTGGCCGGATTCGTTCCGGTGTCGAGTGGCGGATTTGCTGAGTTTCTCGCGCCAGGCTTCAGGCAGTTCAGTGTCGCCCTTCCCGCCGACACCGGTCTGAACCCAATCATCGCAATAATTTCGGCAATTATTGCGATCGCTGGAATCGGCGTCGCTTGGCTGATTTGGGGAGGCGATGGCCAGCCGGCCGTGAGCCTCGGTAAGACGTTCGCCCCAATTCGAACGGTTCTCTTGAACGATTACGGCGTCGACGCCCTCTATGGACTCGTGATAGTCGGATCGGCGCGCGCCCTGGGTCGCGCGTTCTCCGATTTCGTGGATCGTGACGTCATCGAAGGCGTCGTCAACGGCGTGCCTTCGATCGTGGGCGGAGCGAGTGTTTGGCTCGGACGCCTCGAAACCGGCTACGTTCGGTCCTATGCCGTGGCGATTCTTACTGGCACCATTCTAATTGTCGTCGCCTTTATGGCCCGAGGGGGGCTCTAAGTGGATGTTGCTGGACTTCCCATCCTGTCGATACTGATCTTTTTACCGGCCGCCGGAGCGATTCCCATTGTCTTCTTTCGACGCTCCGACGATCTCCTACTACGGACCTGGACGTTACTCGTCACGCTCGCTGAGCTTGTCGTTGCTGGCGCCACGGCGTTCATGTTTCAACCCGGATCGACCGGATTTCAGCTGGTTGAGAAAACTCCGTGGGTCCCGACGGTCGGCATTCAGTATTTCCTTGGGATCGACGGAATTAGCTTGTCGATGGTCGTGCTGACTGCCTTCCTCGCCGCCATCGCCGTCATCGCGTCATGGAACAAGCTAACCGGACCGACGTCAAAAGAATATGGGGTTTTCCTGCTTCTCCTCGAAGCCGGGGTCATCGGGTCGTTCCTGTCGCTGGATCTCGTCCTGTTCTTCGCATTCTGGGAGGCGATGCTGATTCCGGCCTACTTGCTGGTCGGTGTCTGCGGTGGAGAACGGCGCATTTACGCGGCGTACAAGTTTTTCCTGTACACCGCGATTGGTAGTTTGTTGATGCTGGTCGGGATAATCTGGGTCTACGTCGCGCACGCTGGGGCCGGCGTCGCACCGACGTTTGACCTGACCGTATTGACCCAGAAGCCGATTCCGGCAGAGCTGCAGACCTGGGCCTTTCTGGCGTTCGCGCTCGCTTTCGCGATCAAGGTTCCAATCTGGCCGTTGCACACCTGGCTACCAGACCTGTACACCGAGATGCCAATTGGCGCGATGGTGCTGGTGACGATGCTGGTTAAAGTTGGGGCCTATGGCTTTCTTCGCTTCGCGATACCGCTTTTTCCGTCGGCAGCCGCCGCATACGCGCCACTTCTGGCGGGGCTAGGGCTGGTCGGCATCATTTACGGTGGTCTTTCGGCCTTTATGCAGCGCGATCTGGTGCGGGTGATCGCATACTCGAGTATCGCCCACCTTGGCTTCATCGTCCTGGGCATTTTCTCTCTCAACCATCAGGGTATTCAGGGCGCGGTCGTTCAGATGTTCAACCACGGAATCTCAGCTGGGGCGTTGTTCGTGATCGCAGCCCTGGTCGGAAGTCGAGTCGGCTCGACGGCGTTTGACCGCCTCGGCGGGGCACAGGCGCGCTGGCCAATCCTGGCCTCTTTCGCCCTTATCGCGACCCTTTCGTCGGTGGGGTTGCCCGGACTCAACGGATTCGTCGGCGAATTCCTCATCATTTACGGGACATATTCGACGAATGCGCTCTATGCTGGCATCGCGGCCATCGGCATTGTGATTGCCGCGGTGTATCTGATGACGATGCTCCGCAAGGGTTTCCATGGTCCAGTGGTTGGCCAGCTTGTCGGCCCCGACCTTACCGCCCGTGAGGCGGTCGCACTCGTCCCTCTCGTTGCAATTATCATCGGTCTCGGGGTGTATCCCGCTCCCCTCCTGAACGGGCTGGAGGATGGAGTGAATCGAGTGACCCAACAGGCAACGGTCGCAGTCGTGAAGGCGCCAGCGGCGCTTGTCCGAATTGACGCGCCTTATCCCGACCACGGAGAGTAAGCAGTGCCACCATTCTCGCCGCCCCCAATTGATCTTTTGGCGATCTTGCCCCTGGTCATCGTGTCGGCGACGGCCATGGTCGTTCTTATTGTTGGATTGTTCGTCCCCCGCGAACAAGGTGGGGCGCTCGGGGCAATTAGTCTCGTCGGCGTCGGCGCCGCGATCGTCGCAATTGTGTCCCTGTGGGGTCAGAATCGTTCGGCCTTCTCCGGCGCGGTGGTCGCCGACAGCTTCTTCGTCTTCTTTGGTGCAGTGACCCTGGCGATTGTCGCGCTCATCGTCGTTTTGTCGGCCGAATTTGTCACGCGCGAGGATTTTAGCGCCGGCGAATACTACACGTTGGTTCTGTTCAGCAGTGCCGGTATGCTGATCCTGGCCGGTAGCCGTGATCTGATCGCGCTGCTAATCGGTCTAGAAATCTTGTCGATGTCGCTGTACGTTCTGGCGGGCTATGCTCGCGAGCGGCTAACGTCGGAAGAAGCTGCGATCAAATACTTCCTTCTAGGCTCGTTTTCATTGGGACTGTTGGTCTACGGTACCGCCCTGATGTTTGGTGCAACCGGGTCGACCCAGTTCGGAGCGATTGCCCAGGCACTTCAGAGGCCGGATGTTCTGCGCGATCCGTTGCTTCTCGCCGCGAGCGCCCTTTTGCTGGTCGGATTTGCATTTAAGCTCTCGATTGTTCCGTTTCACATGTGGACGCCGGACGTTTACGAGGGCGCCCCGACCTCGATAACCGCGTTCATGTCGGTCGGGACGAAGGCTGCCGTGTTCGCGGCGCTTCTTCGCCTGTTGACCGAGGCGCTTCCATCTCTTCGGGGTGACTGGGTCGTGGTGCTGTGGGCACTGGCAATTCTCACGATGATCCTCGGTAACGTCGCCGCGGTCGTTCAGCCGAACGTCAAACGGATGCTCGCATACTCGAGTATCGCCCAGGCCGGTTACATGCTCGTCGCGGTCGTTGCCTCTGGAACGCTTGGGCGCGACGCGCTCATGTACTACGTCGCCGCATACGCGGTGATGAATATCGGAGCATTCGCCGTCATCCAGGTACTTAGCGGTAAGGACGATCAGAGCACTTACCTCGGAAGCTTTGACGGTCTCGCCAGTCGCAACCCGCTTTTGGCAGGAGCGATGGCAGTGTTCATGCTATCGCTGGCTGGTATTCCGCCGACGGCGGGATTCATGGCAAAACTCTACGTTTTCAGCGCCGCGGTTCAGGCTGGCTACGTCGACCTCGCGATCATTGGAGTTCTGACAAGTGCCGTCGCGACGTTCTACTATCTGAAGCTTATCGTCGCGATGTATATGCGTCCGGCCGAATCCGGAGCGCCAATGCTACGAGTTCCCGCGTCTCTTGCTCTGGTCCTCGTGGTGGCGATAATCCTGACGCTGCAAATGGGAATCATTCCGGGCTTTCCGCTCAACGCGGCGCACGCGGCTCTCGTCACTCAGTAGTTTGGGCCAATTAGAGCGACCAATTCGACTGCCGTAAGGCGTCCCATTCGGACGGGGTCGTCGTGCCCCATTGGAAAAGACTCACGCCAAATGCGCCGCCTGCCCGGGCGGCGCTTATCGCGATAGCAACCTCGTCGCCAGACGGGTTATTCAGGCCCGTACCGTTCCGCCCGTAACCGTCATAGGCTTGACCGATCACATCGACCGGGAACGTGGCATCGCCAACCGCGCTTTGAATGTCGCTGACCGATGCCTTGATGAAGCTGGCGATTTCCGGTGAATCGTACGGCCGCTGGTCGACGTGCCAATAGGCCATGGGAGCAAGCGCATCCACCGACCGACTTAGGATCCCGGCCACCGGGTGGTGCACTCCAACGTATGAACCCGCGGGGTAGATCACACCGACGATCAGAGCTTTAGGGCCGAGCTGAGCCCGGAGAATCTCGGAAAACGTCCGAACGTCGGCACCACTCATGTTGTCCTCGATGTCAGGCGCGACGCCGTCAAAGCTATCGCCAGACTCCGAGCGATATCCAGCTACCTGGCGGGAAAGCGCCAGATCGGATGGGACGTTGTCAAGCGACGTGAGCAGCCAGGCGATGACCTTCAATCCGGAGGCGTGAGCAGGTGCCAGTAAACGATTTGCCTGCGCTTCACCGAAGAATCCCCGACCTGAGTCGGCGGCCTCGAGGTAGACGTGGGTCAGGCCAAGTTCCTTCGCCGCCGCGACAATCGCGTCCGGATTAGCCATCGCTAGAAGCGCTACCGGAAGCCACATACCCTTTCCACGCACCGACGCGACGGCGCCATTATCGCGGGCTCGGGGCAGCGCGCTCGACGACGTTAGGTCGAGTCCATCACCCCAGATCCAACCGGCCGTCGCTCGGTCCTCAATTTGATACCAGATCGACCCGCTCGGGTCGGATTTGAAACCTAGAATCTTCACCTGGTCGCCAGGCTGGGCGACGCCAACATCCCCGCCGTCTGACGCGGCAGAATCGCGAATATGATACAGATCTCGGACAGTACCTTCAGCCACTAGCGGAATGACCTTGCTTTCCTGGGATGGTGGCGGCGACCCACCTAGCGGGGTTGGTGCCGACAGCGGTTCAAGCAAAGGCGGATCGCCGGTCTCGATCTGATCGGCCCTGATCCAGCCGTCGAGACATCCCCACAAGCGGACCGAATACCAGAGTTTCCCAGACGAATCGGTTTGCTGACCCGTCACTGGCAAATAGGTGTCGTAGTAGAGACCGCTCAAAGGTCGAAAATCGTCTCCGGGACCACTCCGAACTACCGGGCCGCCGCGTTTGGCCCGGACCATCAGGGGGGGCGCGTTATCTTGCGATCCGACCGAATTAGCGAAATTAGAAGTGTTCAACGAGCCAAAACGACTCACGCCCGTCATAACCTGGGCTTCCGCGCCCGTCGCCGGCACGAGAAACCAGGAAAGACTGACGATCAAGACCACGACTTTCGAGTACTGGCGCCATTTCGAACGATGCATCGACCTACTCCAGATCCGAACGAGTCAGCAACAGCAGCATGAATTGTTATGTTGGAGTGGAGTGCCAGTGGGGCGCCGTTGGGGCCGTCGAACGCGCCAGTGCGGTGAGGCGAGTGCTGATTGTCTGACTTGACCCGATAAGCCGAGGGCGAAAGACGCCGATAGTCTAGTCTGAGTCGAGGTGCCGTGACCCGCATGGCGAAGCGATTCAAGGGCACACGTATTTTAGCCGCCAGTCTTACCCTCGGCAAGATCGAATACGTAGTGTTTTTTGCCTAGCGGCGGTGTCCCAGGCTACACGACGTCGGCGTCTCGTCGAGGTGCGACGATGGTAGTCGGGGCGGATAGCTTGCGCACGAGGGCGGCAGCTGCGTCGTAGCGTCCGTACGACGTGATGATGTAAACGCCTGACACGAGCGACCGGGCCTGGTCGATAAATTCATCGGCGATACGCAGACCCTCTTCCACGCCTCGGTCCCCGGCCAATTGCATCCGCTCGCGAGTCTCAATCGGAATCGAAAAGCCTGGCACCTCATGGTGCAGTAGCTCGGCCTGTCGGTAGCTCTCGAGCGGCACGATCCCCAGAATGTGGGGAATGGGAAGGTTACCGGTTCTTTGGAGAAACCGGTCCAGCTGTTCCATTGAGAACAATGGCTGAGACATCGCAAAATCGGCGCCGGCTTCGATCTTTCGCCGAAATCGGTCGAGCTCCTGGTCGAGGTCTTCGTGATTTGGACTGACCGCGCAACCCACGAGAAATCGCGTCGGCCGGCCGATTGACGAGCCACCGTAGTCAATACCCTGGTTGAGGCGCTTCACGATGCCAATCAATCCGATCGAATCGACGTCCCAAACGGCCGTCACCGGAGGATTGGTGCTGGCGCGAAGGTCGTCGCCGGTGAGGGCCAGGACGTGGCGAACTCCCAGCGCATGCATGCCAAGTAAATCGGCCTGCAGAGCCATGAGGTTGCGATCCCGGCTCGTAAAGTGAAGGAGCGGCTCGACGCCAACTTGCTGGTGGATGAGAATTCCGAGCCCAAGACTGCTCATTCGAACTTTAGCCATCGGACTGTCGCCGATGTTGATGACGTCGACCCCGGCGTCGCGCAGCATCGCGGCTCCTCGCAACGCTTTGCTCGGATTCGATCCTTTAGGTGGGTCAACTTCAACGCTGACAACGAACTGGCCAGACGCTAGTTTTTCGCCAAGACGGGTTGGCGGCTCGAGATCTACCGGAGCCAGGGCCGGAACTATGGCCGGCTTCGCGGCGATGAAGGTCGCGGAGGGACGAGACTCAGACCGAACCACAGATCGCATCGCGTGGATGTGCGCTGGGGTGGTACCACAGCAGCCGCCAACAAGAAGCGCCCCGGCCGCGATGGCCTTTTCAGCGAAAGTCGCAAAATACTCGGGTGTGGCGAGATACGCGGCCCGTCCGCCCACCCGCACTGGGTAGCCGGCGTTTGGCTGCGCCGCGATAAGAGGACAGCCTTGAACCGAGAATTGAGACACGAGATCCAGCGCCTGCTGCGGACCGATTCCACAATTGACGCCGATCACGGCGACGCCAAGGTCGCTGAGAACTTCGACGATCTGGACGACGTCGTGCCCCGAGGCGATGCGACGATTGTCGTCGAAACTCAGCTGGGCCACGATCGGAAGGTCAGTGGCTTGCTGGGCAGCCGACACGACGGCGACAAGCTCGTCAAGATTAGTGAAGGTCTCGAATGTGAGGAGATCCACTCCCTTTTCGACGAGGGCTTCGACCTGCTGCTTGGCTGCCTCGGCGACTTCCTGAAAGGTCACCGGTCCGATTGGCTGAAAGAGCGCACCTGAAGGCCCGATCGACCCGGCGATGAAGACCGACTCGCCCATGATTTCGCGGGCCTCTCGGGCAATGGTCGCCGCGGCACGGTTGATTTCTCGAACCCGATCGGACAAACCAAACTGACCGAGCCGATAGCGGTTAGCTCCGAACGAATTTGTCGCGATGATTTCGGCGCCGGCCGCGATGTAATCTCGGTGGATTTGCTGAACAATCTCCGGATTAGAGAGGTTCACCGCGTCGAGGCACCGATCGGCTTGGAGTCCGTGGGCGAACAACTCCGTGCCCATCGCGCCGTCGGAGAGAACCGGACCACGGGCAAGTCGATCCAAAAAAGGTGAGTTCACAACTGCTCCACGGTCAAGGCCATGTGGGTTCCAACCATTCTACCCAATTCTACACCGACCATGCTGGCGTAGTGTACAATGCGGGCGCGGTCGCGAGACGGCGGGATCTCAAGTGACCGATCGAGGTTTGTCGTTGTCGACGCCCTCCCACGTCTCCGGAGCCCGGCGTCTCACGACTGGTAGACGGACCGTCCGCGTTCCTCGCTACCGTCGCAACCTGTGGCTCCTTCTGGTAGCCTGCGTCGCCGCCTTTGTCGGAATCGGCGTCCAGGCGCTCGTCCTCAACCTCTATTTGATCGGCGTAGGTTTTCGTGAGGACTTCCTCGGCCTCTATTCGTTTGCGAACACAGCCGGAATTGGCGTCGCTGCGTTCGTCGCGGGACGCGCGGCGAATCGATTTGGATCTCGGCGCACCCTATTGGGCGCCGTCATCGTTCTCGCGGCCTCGTCCGCGGCGCTAGTCGTCAGTCACGACAATATCGTCCTGCTGGTGGTCGCCGTCGTGAATGGCGCGGCTCTCGCCCATATCTTCGTGCCCAGTGCGACCTTCGTCATGGATAATGCCGAGCCCGAACAGCGTTCGACGGCGTACGCCGGCTATTTTGCCGCCCAGTCGGTGGCTATGGTTATTGGGAGCTTTCTGGGAGGCACCCTTCCCACCGCCACTATTGGAAGCTCCGAGGCTACTAGCGCAGGGTACGTTTGGACGCTCATCATCGCGGCCGGACTTACCGCTATCGGCGTCATTCCAATGTACCTGGCAGACGATAGTCGAGCCAGCGGTAGCTCCGGAACGTCCCTTCGCCTTTCCGCGAAGATCGATCAAAGGAGCCAGGAGCGCCGAGACATGTGGTGGGTTGTCGGGTCGAACATGCTTGTCGCCGCCTCGATGGGCTTCGCACTTCCGTTCATCAACGTGTTCTTCAACCAGCAGCTCGGAGCGGATACGGTCCAGATTGGTTTCATTTTCGCACTCGCGTCCGGCGCAATGGTCGTCGCCTCGATCAGCGGGCCGATCGTCGGGCGGCGATTTGGCGTCGTGCCAACTATAGTCGCCTGCCGCGGGTTGACCGTCCCGATCCTCGTTGGACTCGCGTTTTCCCCGACGATTGCGGTCGCCGCGAGCCTGTACGTTGGCCGGACGCTGGTAACGAACATTACCTGGCCAGTCGACAACGCCTTCACGATGGAGCTCGTCAGTCCCGAGCGACGCGCCACGCTCGCGGCTCTCCGGTCGGCGAGCTGGAACTTCGCGTGGGCCCTCACAAGTGGAATCGCCGGCCTCATGATCGTTGGAATTGGCTTCACCTCGATCTTCCTGGTCAGCAGTGTCTTCATGGTCTTAGGCTGTATCGCGTTCTACCTCGCGTTTCACGCGCGAGGCACTGGATCGCCCGCCGCCACCCCGGTCGCCGCGAACGCCGTCCGTGATCCTTCGAGCTAACCGCCAAATCGATCCAGTCCTGGTCTGCTATTGGAGCGTGATCGAAACGACGTGGGGCCACGTCGGCGTGGCGGGAACTGACGACGGATTTATATACGCGGGCTTTCCCGAGTCAACAGAATTGGACGCGATTAGCTCGATGCACGCCAACGTCGGCCGGCTCGGAATACGTGACTCGGCATACTTCGCGGATTTGAGCATTGCCGTTCGAATGTACTTCGCCGGCCAGGCGATCGACTGGGGCCAGTTTCCGGTGTGTCTGGTTGGAACATCGTTTCAGAGAGGCGTCTGGGAGGCAACGCGGTCGATCGCGTACGGAATGACCGTCACCTACGGTGAGATTGCCGCCATGGCCGGATTGCCACGAGCGGCAAGGGCGGCCGGCTCGGCTCTAGCGGCTAACCCGGCCGGTCTGCTGGTGCCGTGCCATCGAGTCGTGGCCGCGAATGGTCTTGGTGGCTTCGGATCAAGATTAGACCGAAAGCAGGCTCTCTTGCGCCTCGAGCGTCCGTCGGTCGAGCCGAAGGGCGATCGCGACTGACGGCACGTTCAAAGCCGCGAAGACCGCGAAGGGCAAACCAGAGCTGACTCCAACAAGCCACCCGCCACCCAACGTGCCCACCAACATGCCAAGGCTCCAAAGTAGGTGAACGAGTCCGAGAGCGCGGCCCTGTTCTGCACTCGAGCAAGTTTCGCGGACGAGGCTGGTCATCGTCGTCGACATTCCCCAAAGTGAAGCCGTTAGGACGACGCCCATGGCAAAGATTAACTGGACCGACGCCGCCGAGACCGCCGCTACGACGGACGCGGCCACGATGACGGATATCAAGACTCGGGTTGGCAGCACCGGGCCAGCCCGGTCGACGAATCGCCCAACGGTCAATTGCGTCGCCGTTGCCACCAACAACGAGGTCGTGGCGTAAGCTCCGGCCACCGCGACACTTCCGGAGAGCCGATAAACAAGCAGTGGGATCACGAGGCCAGTCATGCCATAGAGGCTGGTTGGAAGGAATCGAAGCGCTCCTACCCCGGCCATCCGCGGCCGGCGGGCCAGTCGAAGGTAATCAGCCAACAGCGCCCCGATACCGGGCGAGCGACTGACATCGCGACCTTGAACGTCCGGAAGCCACCATATCGCAACGCCGACAAGCACGATCGACAAAGCGAAGCCCGCCCACCCAATCGAGCCAAACCCGAACCGTCCGGCTGACGGACCGGCGATGGCGTTACCAACGGCTCCGCCTAAGGTATTTCCGAGGTAGTAGAGGGCGGTCATACCGCCAAGACGATTTCGATTCGCGGCCGCGACGACGTAGGACTGGCCCGACACGGTCTGAAGACTGCTCGTCACCCCAAGGCCAGTGATGATGACGACGAGGGCAAGATCGTTGCTCAGGGTAAATATGAGCGAGGAAATTCCAACACCACAGAAACTAATAACAAGGGCTCGTTTCTGTCCGATCCGATCCGCGAGCGCACCGCCTACCAGGGCGAAGACGCCAGTAGCGACAAGCTGGAGCGACTTCAGTCCGGCGGTATAGGACGGTGGATGGTGGAGTACCGCGTCGACAAACACCGGAAGAAGAGAAGAGATGGGGGAGCCGACGGCCCCGGCGACGAAAATGAGCGCGAGGAATCGATAGGTACCGGATCGACTAGCGCGACGAACGGCCGTAAAAGAAGCAGTCCGATCGGTTGTCACCTAAGGTCGTCCAACACTTCAGCCGCCGACAATCAAAATCGCGCTCATCATAAGGCGGGTGACGGCTTCGCCGCAATGCCTTCGTGGTCCAGTATTGCGCGTCAGACCATTACGCTCGCCACCAGAGAGGAGGCACGCACCTAAACGTGGAGGCAGGGTCCGAACTCGGGCAGAGACGTTTCGCTGAAACGTCTCCCGTCTTCGCTGGTTCGGACATCCGCAGCAAATGGCGGTTGAGGGGCTGACTTGTGAACCTCTCAGTCGATCCGCCATCACCTTGGTTCAAAAGGCGACGTGGGAGCGGAGACGTTTCCGCGAAACGTCTCTACCAACGGACGGATGTGCGGTTGTTTCTCGTTCTAATCCCATTCGCGTCACGTGGCGCCGAACATCCCGACGTCATGACGCACAATCCACGAGCGGGCAGTCCCGCGAGCTGAAGAATTACGTCCAGCCATCCTAACGAACAATGGGGCGAGTCGGCACGCGTACGTCGATGGTCGGTGGCGCTCCGGGTCGGGCAGGGAGTGCGCCTAGAGACGGCGCCAGGGCGGCGACCTTTTGCTCGAGAAGGCGGTCATCGCCCACGATAATCTGAACGTTGCGAGGTCCCACGACGACCAGGCCAAGATCTGGCGAGTACCGGATAGTAGTTGGCACGAATCCGGCGACCGTTGGAAGGACTGACGCGAGATAACCTGCTTCTCGCAAAATCGCTGGATCTACCCGGTCCCCCGGCCGGATAGCCCTGGCATCCGACACGACGACAACCCGCGTTCCCGTGTCTTTCGCCGGCCCAAGGACGACGCCATCGTCTGAAACGGCGTAGACGATCGAGGAAGCGCTCCACAAATATGACGCGGTTCGCTCGTTCAGGACCACGACGGCCACGTCCGGCGGTCGAAACCGGACGGTCACGTCACGGGGAACCTGAAGACCCATTATTCGTCTTTCCGTGTCGGCCGTCGAGACACGTAACAGCGGCATGCCGACGAGCCCCGCGATCCGGGCGACATCGGACGCGTTCAGATAGTATGCTCCGCGCACCTCAACCTGTTTCACTTGAAAGGCCGAGTCATCGACCATTCGGTAACCGCAGTATGCGAAAGCGAGTGACAGCGCTAGAAACGCCACACGCGCGAAAAGAACCGCAACTGGGTAGTGTGGCACAGGGACAGCGCGGGGCGGAGCGCTTGGAAAGGTCGCCGAGTTAAGTCGGGATCTACGGGATCCAGGTGTAGGAATTGGTTCCACCCTTATTGGTTTCGAGAAGGCGCCCGAGCTTTCGCCTCTCCCCGCTGGGAGAGGCCGGCCGCAGCCGGTTGAGGGAGCCCGGCCAGCCAGCTCACACTCGAAAGTCTCGTAAGGTCCTAATGACTAGCCAACGGCGTCGACTTCGTCGGCAGTGACCCGCGCCCCGAGGGACCGATGAGCTCAATTTCCGGATGTAGCTCAACCCCAAACTCGCGCATCACCGTTTCTCGGGCAAGCTCGATTAAAGCCAACACGTCGGACGAGGATGCGTGTCCCACGTTGACGATGAAGTTTCCGTGCTTAGGAGAAATAATGGCGTCCCCTCGCCGCGTGCCTTTGAGCCCGGCTCGATCGATGAGGGCGCCCGAGGAATTGCCCGGAGGGTTCCGGAAGATCGATCCGGCGCCCGGATCCCAGGGCTGCGTTTCCTGGCGATGTTTGCGAAACTCTTTAACTCGGTCTAACGCGGTCGACGAATCGCATTTGCTCAGTCGAAATTCGGCGCCGAGGACAATGACGTCACGGCGACGCTGAAGCGTGCTCGTTCGATAATCGTGCTCGAACGACGGAGGAGTCCAGGTTTCTCGCGATGGGCCGACCAGAACGTCCGCCGCCACCAGGACATCGGAGATCGAACCGCCGTGCGCTCCGGCATTCATGACGACCCCGCCCCCCACGCTACCAGGAATTCCAACCGCGAACTCGAGGCCTTGCAAACCCGCCTTCGCGGTTTGGGCGCCAAGAGTTGGCATCCGAACCCCGCTGTCGCAGCGAACGATTCCGGATTCGACGTCAATCGAAACGTCATTCGAGTCATTTCGCACAACGACTCCCCGGATGCCGGCGTCATCGATCAGCACATTGCTTCCCCGACCGAGTACGAGCCAGGGAATATGGCACTCCTTCGCGATGGCAATCGCGTCGGTCACGTCATTCCGGGTTCGCGCGAAAATAAGGACCTCGGCCGGCCCGCCGATGCGAAAGCTTGTGTGATCGGCGAGCGTCTCCTCAAATCGGACCCGCGCGTCGAATCGCGCTCGCAAGACTTGCTCGAGTTGCGGCGTCACGACGTTGATCCTTTACCAACCAAGCGCCTCAGAATCTCCGGCCCCGCGGTCGTAACGTCCCCGGCCCCCATCGTGACGATCAGGTCTCCGACTTGAAGCCGGTCGATCGTCAGATCGGTCGCGTCTTGCAATGACCCGCCGCTCACCGCTGAAGCTCCGACAATCGCCCGGGCAAGCTCGGCTGACGTCCGCTCGCCGAGGGCCGGACCGCGACCGGCCGGAGCGTACACGTCCGTGACAACCACGAGATCGGCATCGGAAAAGGCCGTTGCGAACTCGTCGAACAGGCTGCTCAGCCGATGATAGTGGTGCGGTTGAAACAGGCAGACAATCCGCCCAGCGTGTTGTTCTCGAAGCGCCGCCAGCGAGGCACGTATCTTGGTCGGGTGATGGGCGTAGTCGTCCACCACGACGACCCCAGCCATGCGTCCCTTTATTTCAAGCCGTCTTTGAACTCCGGTGAATGCTTCGAGCGCCACGGCCGCCGTCGTGAAATCGACCCCGATCCGGCCAGCGGCGATCGCGGCGGCGAGAGCATTCGTGACATTGTGTCGACCGGGCAGCTGAAGTCGAAAGCGGCCGACGAGAATATCGTGGGCGTAGACGACAAAGTCGTTGCCACCAAGGTCGTTCGGCGTCAACCCGGTGGCTCGCCATTCCGCGTTGTCTCCGGTTCCATAAGTAACGGCGCGATCGGGTCGTCGATCGGCCAGCGCAAGCGAAAAAGGATAATCGGCGCACGCCACGACCCAGCCATCGTCCGATACCCGGTCCACGAACGCTTCAAAAGCCTCTCGTATCGCCTCGAACGTTCCGTAATAATCGAGGTGATCCGGTTCCACGTTGGTCACCACGGCAATTTCGGGCTTGAGCTCGAGAAACCGTCGGTCGAACTCGTCGGCTTCGACGACGAAGAACTCTCCATCGCCAAGAAAAGCACCCGATCCAAGGCTCGGTACGACCCCACCGACCAACGCGATCGGATTTAGGCCAGCGTGAATCAAAATGGACGCGAGCATCGCCGTGGTGGTCGTCTTCCCATGGGTGCCGGCGACCGCAAGCGTTCGGAGTGATTCGCTCAAGCGCCCCATCATCTCGGAATGTTTTAGGACGGGAACTCCACGCTCACGCGCGCGTCCGATTTCCGGATTGGATTCCGGAATGGCGGACGACCGAACGAGCAGGGTCGCCGCGTCGGCGTTCTCGGCGGCATGGCCTAGAACGATCTCAACGCCCATGCGTCGAAGGTCCTGCAGAACTGTTGACTCAGCGAGATCTGATCCGGTTACCCGATAACCGCCCCGCCGAAGGAGGACGGCCAGGGAGCTCATGCCGGAGCCACCAACGCCAACCAGATGAATCGTCGAGCCGGGAGTAATCGGCAACAGTGCCACGCTTTAGCCCTTTGCTCGGCTGGGCGACACTCTCGCGACGGACTTTCCACCAATGCGTTTTGAGCTGACCAAGGCGATGGCAATCGCGACGACGACGCCGGCCAAGAGAAGCGTCGGCAGAGAACGCCCTAAAGAATCAACGGCGTCGCCGGGATTGAGCGGGACGGCCAAACCAACCCGAGCCGCTGGCACGAGAAACCGCAGGGCGAGGTAGGACACGAGGTATCCGTTCGCGACACCCACCAGCAGTCCTAACGCCCTTGCCGACGCCGCCGAAGCCGCCGGAGCAAAGCGGGTCGAGATCGCGAATGACGCGACTGCAAACACGACGAACAGAAGACCGAGCACGATGTCAGGATGACGAGGATCGAGAAGTGGCTCGCGGCGTAAGGAATCGAGAATGATCCCGGGGGACGAGGAATCAAATCCTCCCGCGATGATAAACCGAGCAATCAAGTAGACCCGATTCACGAATCCGACGAAGGCGCCCCCCAGCGCAAGCACGGCCAACCACGACCCGAGTAGACCGGCCAACGTCGCGATCTCGCGGAGCCAGCCCCGCATAAATCCAACAATAGCGAACAAGACGATCGCGGCGACGACGATGTAGGTGTAAATCACGCGACGCTTCCTCCTCGCACCACGTTGGTGCGTTTGCCAGCCACGTCGGCCAAGAGCTCGAATATTCTTTGGGCAGCATGAGGACGGGCGAGCCGCCGCGACGCTTCGGCCATGCCGGCTCGTCGGTCGGTGTTGGCGAGCAGATCCAGCACGATTGGTACGAGCCCCCCGGTCCGAGCATCCTGGTCTTCGACCACCAACGCCGCACCATGCCGGGCGAGAAAGTCCGCATTGAGGTTCTGATGAGCTCCGGCATGAGGATAGGGCACGAGAACGCCAACCGATCCGGCTGCCGGAATCTCGCCAAGTGTCGAGGCACCGGCGCGGGACACGATAACGCTTGACGCCACCATCGCCGTGGTCAGCTCCGAGCCAAGGTACGGATAGAGTCGATACCTCTCGCGCATGTGCGAGGGAAGACTTGCGAGCCGGCTCGCGATCGCATCGTAGTGCGTCGGTCCCGTTGCGTGAAGGACGGTTGCCTTTTCGAGAAGTCGGGCAGCGTCTCCAACGACGGCGTCGTTTATGCTTTGCGCCCCTTGACTACCGCCAAGAACCAGAACCACTGGAAGGTCGTCGAGGAGGCCAAGATTTTGGCGCGCCGTCTCGCGGCTCCAATCGGCGAAGCCGGGGCGAACCGGGTAACCGGTGACTTCGACTCGTCGCGCGGGAACGAATGGCCTCACCTCGTCGAAAGAAATGGCGACCGCGGTGGCAATGCGAGCCAGGAATCTCACCGCCCAGCCAGGCCGAAGGTCGGGTAGATAAATGACCGAAGGCACACTCAGCATCCGGGCGGCGAGGACAACCGGGACGCACACAAATCCGCCAGTGGCAAGAACGACGTGAGGCCGGAAACTCCGGACGATCCGGCCCGCCTGAACCAGTCCGCGCGCGTTCCGACCGAGACTGGACACCAGCGCCACTGGCGATCGTCCGCGGAACGCACCGGCCAGAATAGAGTCGAAAGGCACCGACGTTGCGCTGACGATGCCACGTTCCAGGCCCCGCTCCGTCCCCACATAGCGAAACTGCGCCCCGACTTCGATTATTCCAACCGTATCGACCACCGAAAGGGCAGGATAGACGTGCCCGCCACTTCCGCCTCCGGTCAGCAAGACACGCAAAGGGACGCTCACGTCGCCACCATCGAGCGCTTGCCTGAGTGCTGTACAGACACTGGTGAATCAATGTCGACGACAGATTGTCGCGATATATTCAGCAAAATCCCAATGCTCGCCAGGGAGACTATTAACGACGACCCACCGTAACTGACGAATGGCAGGGGAATTCCGGTAAAGGGTAACGTCGCGGTGATGACGCCGATGTTCATCAGCGCCTGGACGACGATGCCGGAGGTTATCCCGGCCGCGAGAAGCATGCCAAAGCCATCGGGCGCCGTACTGCTGACCCGGAATCCCCGGATTGCCAGAGTGCAAAAGAGCCCTAAAACGAACAGCGTACCGATCAGGCCCAGCTCTTCACCCACCACCGCGAAGATCGCGTCGGTGTGGGCGTTGGGCAGGTAGTAAAACTTCTGGCGGCTCGCGCCCAGTCCCAAACCAGTAAAACTCCCGGATCCCAAAGCGATTTGGGCTTGGGTAATGTTCCAGCCGACGCCGAGTGGATCGCTCGACGCGTCCAAGAACGCCGTGAAACGCTGAGAGCGGTACCCGGCCCCAACCACGAGCAATGCCAACGCGGCCGCTCCAGCCAATACGCCGCCGACGAGGTGACGTAGGTCGGCTCCGGCGACAAAGTACAGGCAAAGTGACGTCACCCCGATAACCGACGCGGTCCCAAGGTCCGGCTGGAGGACGATCAGGGCGCACACAACGCTGGTAATAACGCCATAAGGAAAAGTTCCCGACGCGAAATCTCGAATTGTCGCCGAACGCCGGCTCAACCAGTCGGCGAAATACACCACGATCGACAGCTTCGCCAGCTCGCTCGGCTCGATCTGGGGCAGCGGACCGAACTTTAACCACCGTTGCGCACCATAGGCAGAGTGAGCGAAATGAGTTGCGAGAACGATCCCAAGGAGGCTGACCGTCGCAACGAGCAGCACCAGGCTAACTCGACGTAACACATGATAATCGATCGCCTGGAACACAAGCAAAAGGACAAAGCCCATCGCCGCCCTTTCGGCCTGTTGAACCAGGAAGAATCCATCGAATCCGTACGCCGGGTCGTTGTGGGCTAAAACGAAGCTTGCGCTATAAACCATGTCGAGTCCGACGACGACCAAGACGGCGACGACCGCGACGATGGCAAAATCAGGTCGGTGCCAGGATGGACGAGCTTCGAATTCCTGGTTCAACTGCCCTCGACCGACATCGCATGCACTGCCGCCTTGAAGCGCTGTCCTCGTTCCTCAAAGTCCCGAAACATGTCAAAGCTGGTTCCGGCCGGCGATAGAAGGACGGCGTCGCCAGGGCGGGCAAGAGAGCTTGCCACTCGAACGGCATTTGCGATCGAGTTGACCCGTTCAACCGGTAGGTCCCGCGCTCCGGCCGCGCGAATCGCGGACTCAATCTCATCTGCCATTTCGCCAATGGTCACGACGGCCCGGGCACGGTTCACGATCGCCCGACCCAGGTCGTCGGTCGGGAGGTGCTTGCTCCGACCGCCCGCGATGAGGACGACTGGCCGAGTCATCGCCAGCAACGCGGCGACGGCTCGCTCCGGCGACGTGGCGATCGAGTCGTTGAAGTACGAAACGCCGCCCAGGTTCCGGACGAATTCGAGTCGGTGCTCGACCCCACCAAACGACGTCGCGACCTGTCGGATGGCGCCGACATCGACGTTCGCGGCGCGGGCGATCGCCGCCGCGGCCAGCACGTTTTGGACGTTATGCTCGCCTGGAACGCGAAGGTCGGCCACGTTACAGATGAACCCTTCCACACTATCCCGTAACCGAAGCGCCGTCCCCGACCGATAGGCGCCGACGTCGATTTCGCGATGGGCGGAAAACCAGCGAATCTGGCTCGAACAGCGACTCGCAAGTCCAGCCGCCTCGACATCGTCGGCGCCAAGAATTGCGACGTCACCAGGCTGCCCGTAGCGGATGAGGTTGAACTTGCTCTCGCGATACTGCTCGAAAGACGAATGCCGGTCGAGATGGTTCGGCGTCACGTTCAAGACGGCACCAATCTGAGCACTCTGCCTCAGGTTCTCCAGCTGGAAGCTGCTGAGCTCGAGAACGACCCACGACTCCGGAGTGATGTCGTCGATGCGGTCGATCAATGGAACGCCTATATTTCCGCCCACGTAGACGGGTCGGTTACCTCCGCGCAACATCTCGCCAACGAGCGTGGTTGTCGTCGTTTTGCCGGCCGATCCGGTGATGCCGATAATCGGCGCGGGACAGAGGGCAAACAGTAATTCGATCTCGCTTGAGATCGGGATTCCCCGGCGACGTGCCCCTTCGAGTACCGGTAATTCGCGACTCGCATCCGGCGTCACGAAGACGACCTCAGCATCCGCGACGTCCTCGTCCCGATGTCCGCCTAGCCTGAGATCGACGGGTAGGTCGGCGACGAGAGAGAGCTCCTCGCTCAGCTGTTCTACCGATTTTCTGTCGCTAATCCGCACGATCGCTCCGCGCGACACGAGAAACCGGGCAAGCGACACGTGCGTTCGACGACCGAGCCCGATCAGCGTTACTCGTCGACCGGATAAATCGAGAAACAGGGGAAGCGGCATGACTGGTTGCGTCACTTTTACGTCACCACGCGAGCGCAAGGCCAATCGATCCAGCGACCAAGCCCATGATCCAGAAACGTCCCACGATCTGAGTTTCCGGCCAACCATCGAGCTCGAGGCCGTGGTGAATCGGACTCATTCGAAAAAGCCGTCGACCATGGGTGATCCGGAAAAAGCCAACCTGAAGGATGACGGACACCAGGTCGACGACCAATACAAACCCGATGACGGGCAGCAGTAACAGCCAGTGAGTCTGAACCGCGAGCACGGCAAGGCAGGCCCCCAACGCAAGGGACCCGGTGTCACCCATAAAGACCTTCGCCGGATGGACGTTGAACCAGAGGAAGCCCAGGATCGCCCCGATCATTAACGCGGCGACAACGGAAGCCGCGACCAATCCTGCCCCAACCGCGAGGATTAGATAACAGCCAAACGCAAACAGAGACGTTCCCCCAAGGAGGCCGTCGAGGCCGTCGACGATGTTCGCACCCGCCGTCGAGCTAAAGATGGCGAGCGCCACTAATGGGACGAAGAAGATTCCAAGGTCAAGCGATCCACCACCAGGCAGCTTTTGCACGTGCAGCTCCGGCGACAAATAGAGCCAGCCACTCATCGCCAGGGCCATTAAACTGTGCCAGATGAGCTTGTGGCGGACCTTGAACCCGAGCCCCTGCTTGTTCTTCATATTGGAGTAGTCGTCGAGCGCACCGGCGACACCGAAGACAAGCGTTGCGACAAGGGCCGGGGCGACTGCCAGCCGATTCGGCGCGACGACCAGGGCAAGCACGATCGGCGTCACGATGAAGAGGAATCCTCCCATCGTCGGCGTTCCCGCCTTCACGAGGTGGCTCTTCGGTCCTTCGAGTCGAATCTGCTTGCCAAACTTCAGCTCTCGCAGCAGATCGATCATGCGAGGCGCCCAGAGCATCGTCGCGGCAAATCCCAGGGCAATCAGCAGGATAATAGCGCTAGGGGTCATCGGCGTCCCATGCGATGAATCGCATTCGTTCCGTTCTTTCTTCTTGAAGTCCGCAATCTATGTACCATTCCCGGCCAACGGACGGGAAGGTGGAATTTGATAATAACTCATGAGCTCGCGCGCAATCGTTCCGAAAACACTTGCCGAGGTAGAATCGGTTCCAGCAGTGTCTGAAGGTGTGTCGATACTCACATACATCGCAAATCTCGGCCTTTCGGCTGGACCGAATCCGAGAAACGAATCAGTTGTTGGCACCGTCGCGGCAAGACTTTCATTGACCGGGCGAACCGTACCGCTCAGTCCGGCCATGGCGTATCCGGGAACGCGAGCGGCCCTTCCCTCCGAGGCCGGATCGTCGACCGCGGAGACGAGCATTCGCGTCAAGGTCGCGGCCGTTTCTCCACGAATGACCCGCCGACCTGCAAAGACTGGCAACGCCCTAGCTCCGCTTGGACCTTCAACCCGTCGGACGATAATCGGCTGAAAACGCATTCCACCGTTTGCGACGGTCGCGGCAGCTGACGCGAGCTGGATTGGAGTCACCGCGATGCCCCGACCCGACGCGTTCAAGGCGAGGTCGAATGGATCCCAGTCAACTTCAGTTGGCTGTCGTATCTGTCCGGCTGTCTCGCCTGGTAGGTCGACTCCAGTTCGTTGACCTAGACCGAAATCGTCGATCAACCGATAGTATTTCGACGCCCCTACTTTCGACGCCGCCCAGCTCAAGCCGACATCCGACGAGAGCTCCAACGCCTGGAGCATCGACATCGGCGCCGTGGCCCGAGACAATCGATCGTGAAGGATACGTCCGGTCATCTCGTAGGATCCGGTGTTGAGAAAGGAGGTTTGCGGTGTCACCGAACCAGTCTCGACCGCCGCGGCCATCGTCACGATATCGAAAACCGGTCCAGGCTCGATCGCGGCGCCGACTGCCGGGATCGGGTACAGCGACACATTTCGCGGACCGAACAGGTCGGGATCGTCCTGATGAAACGTCGGGCGCGATGCGATCGCGAGAAGGGATCCGTTGCGGGGGTCGACGATGACTATCGTTCCCGAGATCCCGTGGTGAGCCTGTATGGCCGAGTCTAGCTCCCGCTCGGCGACCCACTGGACGTAGCGGTCGATCGTCAACGTGAGCGACGCCCCGTCGGTGGGTGCCTGGTACAACCGAGGGCCCAGCGCGATGGCGTCGCCACCGGAATCTCGTTCGGCGACAAGCGAACCTGGCTTCCCGGCCAGATCGCCATCATATTGCAGCTCAATTCCGCTCAGACCGTTGTTATCGACGCCGACGACGCCGAGGACCTGTTCGAGCTGTGTCCCCTGCGGATAAGCCCGTCCCGGTTCGGGCTGCAGAAAAATCCCGGGCAACCCTAACTGCCGAATGGAATCCGCGACGTCCTGCGGGAGCCGACGCCTAAGCAGCGTCGGCGCGGCTTGCTTGTGAGCAAGAACCGTGGTGAGGGAGTCCGGTGTCGTCTTCAGAGCGCCGGCGAGGCGGGCTGCCACGCTAAGAGGGTCGTCGATTTCGTTCGTGCTTGCGTAGAGTGACTGGTAGACGATCGTCGACGCGAGAAGTTGCCCCGTCGAATCGAATATATTCCCCCGACGCGGCGGTACGACCGTTCGACGAAAATGCTCGTCCGTGGCCATCGCACGAAAGTGATCCGACTCAACCACCTGGATGAACGCCAACCTTGCCGTTAGGATGCAGGCCGCGCCAAGGACCAGAGCGACGACGACTTGAAGGCGACGACGCCGGGCGCCATCGTCGTCAGCTCCGAGGTCGACTGGTACGACGCTGATTGGTTTCACGGCGCTCCGAGCAGCTGGCGCAACGAAGAACCCAGGATCGAATCGTCGGCCGGACTTGGCGTTGCGATAGCGGTCGGCGCGGGGGGTACCACGATGGTCGAGGCTTTGACGTACATTTCTCGCTGGGCTGGTCCCATCTTGAGGCGCTCCGTTGCGACTTTAGCCACGCGATCCAACGACTCAAGGCGGGCGACGTCGAGAGCGGCCTGCTCGTTTCGGGCTTGCCATTGGCCCTTTTCGCGATCCAGCTCGGCAACATCATAACCGGTCGAAGCGAGATCGCCC
This sequence comes from uncultured Dehalococcoidales bacterium, assembly GCA_964493975.1. GTDB lineage: Bacteria > Chloroflexota > UBA6077 > FW602-bin22 > CADDYW01 > CAZBQK01. The sequence continues at coordinate 38,758 of CAZBQK010000015.1, forward strand.
GTCAAACGCAAATACGACAAGCTCAGAACAAATAACATAATCAGGGATAGCCCAAAAATGATTCTCAAACGCCACCCGGTCTGGATCGGAGGGATGACTTGCTGCACCGTTCTTTGCCGAGCACGCTGCCGAGACGTCACGGAAGCGCTCCATAGCCAGCGGCGTCGGCACGGGGAAGCTTTTCCACGACTCGCAGAGTCGCGCTTCGACTGCGTGGATTTGTCGCGACTTCCCTCTCGGAGGGCCGAACCCCACGCCGAGTAACCAGGCGCACTGTCGGTTGATGACCGCACACGCAGACCGGAAGGCCGGGCGGACAGATGCACGATCGAGCGAGGTCGGTAAAGAAGTGCTTGACGATTCGGTCCTCAAGCGAGTGGAACGAGATGATCGCGAGACGCCCGCCCGGCGCGAGTACCTCGATCGCCTGGGGAAGCGCTTCCTCGAGCGCTTCAAGCTCCCGGTTCACCGCGATCCGAAGCGCCTGAAAGGTGCGAGTTGCCGGGTGAATTCGTCCCCGACGCGGCACGACCCGTTCGATCGTCGCCGCGAGGTCAGTGGTCGATACGAATGGCTTGCGTTCCCGCCGCTCGACAATCGCCCGAGCAATGGCTTTTGCGTGCGGCTCCTCACCGTAGCGACGCAACACGTCGACAAGCTCGGCCAGGCTTAAACGGGTAAGCAGATCCTTGGCACTCGGCACGGCCGACCGAGGGTTGAAACGCATGTCGAGAGGGGCCTCCTCGCGAATCGCGAAACCTCGCTCCGGACTGGCAAGCTGATACGAGGACAACCCGAGATCGAGCACGATTCCGTTGGCCGGAGCGAATCCTTCCCATCGGACGACCCGCTCGAGATTCGCAAACGATTCGTTGACGAGAACCACCCGATCGCCGAAACGGTTAAGCCGACGCTGAGCCCGAGCGATTGCCTCGGGATCCAGATCGAGTCCGAGTAGACGACCATCTGGTGAGGATCGTTCGAGAATTGCCTCGGCATGGCCACCTCCACCGAGCGTGCCGTCCACGTAACTCCCACCCGACACCGGTTGTAGCAAATCAACCGTTTCGGCAAGCAGAACCGGGAGATGCCCTTCGATGCTCAAATTTGGTTCTATCATCGTTCTTCCCATGGTACAGCGTGCTCGGGATCGATGGTCAAGATGAAGGATCGTTGGAAACAGTTCTGTCCCAAGCTTCTCTCAGGAGACCAAGCGGATCGAAGGCCGCTTTGATTGCCTCGCGAAACTCCCCAACGGCTCCCACCGACCGGCTCGAGCTCGGTTGCCAATCGACGTCATCCTTCACGTCTGCTTTGCGATCGAGCGAAAGCTCCAGCGCACCTCCGGTTAGCTCCGCTAGCACGAAGCCGTTGCCATTTTTGCGGGACGACGACACGAGCGATTGAGCCGTATCACCGACGTTGGTTGGATCGCAGGCAAACCGCCGTGTCGTGAAGAGTGCAGGGGATAGACGCGGAGGCCACTCGTCGACTGACCGAGCGTCCAAGCCTCCGGTCGTGAGCATGCGGTCGACCTCATCGAAAACGTCGTGGTTTGTTTCGCGGTCAACGTCGTCGACCTCCACCAAGATGGACGTTTCCGACGCGTCAAGCTCGGCCCAGGCCTCGACCGAGGCGAGAGTCCGTCCTAATCGAGCTTCCTCGGGCTTTTGAAGAGAGGAACGAGCGATCCCGAGTGCCGTCGTCCACGCCCGTGGTCCGTCACTCGATCTTCCCGACAATGCAAGACGATGACGCGGAAGAGGATTCAGTCTAAGAATAACCTCGACGATGACCGCCAGGTTTCCGCGCGATCCCGCGACGATGCAAGTCAGGTTGTAACCAGTGGCATTCTTAATCGCTAGACCACCGTGGCGGGTGAGGCCAACCGCTGGAGCGATGAATCGGGAACCGAGAAGATAGTCGACCACCGCGCCGTACCTCCGGGATCGCCTCCCGTGACCGCCGGCGACTGCCGCGCCGATCGACTCGTCCCGCGGCAACCACCGGAGAGCCGGACACCACAGACCGGCCGCCTCGATCGCCTCACGAAGAGCGCCGATCGGGACCCCCGCCTCCGCGACGACTGCTGAGTTCGCGACGTCGACCCGGACAATTCGATTGAGTCGACGAAGCGAGACCACACTCGTATCGGAAGCGACCGCTGAGCTCTCGTCGGATCGACCCAGGACGACCGTGGAGACGCCGTTGTCCCACCGTTGAGTCAACCCCGTTACGGCGTCGTCGACGTCAACTGGCTCGAACCTGTCCATCGGCGTCATCGCGAGCTACTCCCAAGTTTCAATGGTCCGCGTCATAGTCAGAAAGGCACAAGCCCATCGAGGGCCATAGCTCATGGTACGGTATAATCCAGGCTATGTCGGACAAAACCTTGAATTGTGCCAATTATTCAACTGTTGAGATGTTAGACGAGCTGTCGTCGCCGAGCCGTCTTGGCCAGCGTCCGGGTCTCGAAACGATACGCGGCATTCTCGGCGATCTCGACAATCCCCAAAATGGACTGACGATCGTTCACATCGGCGGTACGTCCGGGAAGGGTTCGACCGCGACAATCGCGGCAAAAATCCTCCAACAAGCTGGCTACCTCGTCGGATTGCACGTCAAGCCCCACCTCGAGGCAGTGGAGGAGCGCTTCGTCGTCGACGGCTGCTCGATCCAGTCCGAGCGACTCGCCCAGCTGATCGAAGAGATCGCGCCAATTGCGCGCAAATGGCGCCCAAGCTGGTATGAGCTGACGGTCGCCCTGGCGTTCAAGTATTTCCGGGCCGAGCGGGTCGACGTGGCGGTCGTCGAAGTAGGTCTTGGGGGTACCTACGATGCCACGAACGTCGTCAAACCATCCGTGGTCGTGCTGACCAACGTGGGCCTCGACCACGTCGAGGTGCTTGGCAGTACCGTCGAAGCCATTGCAAGCGACAAGGTCGGAATCGTCAAGTCTGACGCAAGAACGATTTGTGGTGTCACCCAACCGAGCGTACAAGCGATCGTTCGCGATCGCTGCGCGAGAGTTGGTTCTCAGTTGTGGCTGCTTCAGGAGGATTTCTCCT
>CAZBQK010000016.1:0-37517 GCA_964493975.1 uncultured Dehalococcoidales bacterium
ATCGGAACCTCGTCTCGCTGACGTCAACCCTTGGAGACGTCTTTGGAAGCGGCGCGGTAGTCCCGGGGACCGGCATTTTATTGAATTGCGGAACCACCTGGTTCGATCCGAGACCCGGTACCCATAATTCGATCGCGCCGGGGCGTCGGATCCTCTGGGCTGGCTCGCCGACGATCGTGACACGTCGGGGCGAGCCCTTCGCGGCCGTGGGAGCCCCCGGCGGGCGAAAGGTCATTTCCTCGGTCCTCCAGGTACTTCTCAACCTCATTGATTTTGGCCTCGGGATCCAGGACGCGGTCGCTGCACCCCGGGTGCACTGCGAAGGACCAAGCGTCTTCGCCGATTCGCGACTGCCGACCGAGCTTCTCGACGGGCTTCGCGAGTTGGGTCATGACCTCGTCGTCCAAACCGAAACGATCTCGACCTCTTACTTCGGACGACCAAACGGCGTGTTTGTCGACCGTGATTCCGGCCTGTTAAGTGGAGGCGTGAGCCCATTCAAGCCGTATTACGCGATTGGATTGTAGTGTTAGGATCTCGCCGTCCAGTCCTTTCCCCTCTCCCCACGGGAGAGGGCGAGGGTGAGGGGCGTTCCATTCTGAAGGCCCCCGGAGGCTTCATAAGCATTGGGAAGGACCGGGACGCCCCTCACCTTTCCCCTTTCCCGTGGGGAGAGGGGAAAGAACGCCCTCACTCCAACACTCTCCCGGGGGAGAAGGGATGAGGATGCGCGATGCCCGCTGCAATTCCGCGGCACAAAAGTTGACAACGTTACACTCAAGGTGATATCATCACCGGCGATTGAGCGATTTGGGGAGCGGCGATGGCATCTTCGACAACACGAGATTACTACCAGGTGCTGGGCTTGCCTCGAACCGCATCCGACAAAGACGTTCGGTCGGCTTACCGTCGCCTCGCCCGGAAGTACCATCCAGACCTGAACCCGGGCGACAAATCCGCCGAGAGCCGCTTTAAAGAGCTCCAGACGGCGTACGACGTCCTTTCGGATCCGGCGAAGCGACAACAGTACGACCAATTTGGTCCGAACTTTGAGAATTTCGCTCGTGGCGCGCCATCGGGTGGCTTTGGCGAGCGTCCGAGCGGTCGGACCCGGGTTGACTTCGGCGACAGTGGAGATTTTTCCGATCTCTTTGAAGGCCTATTTGGCGGACTGGGCGGCACGGGAACCCGGCCACGCTCTGGATTTCGAACCCGGGCCCGGGCGGGACAAGATATCGAGCATCCAATCGACGTCTCGCTCGATGAGGCCTATCTGGGAACCGTCCGTATTCTCGAGTTTCCCACGCGCACCGGGACGCCACGCAAAATCGAGGTGAGGGTTCCGGCCGGGGTCAAGACCGGAGCACGAATCCGACTCGCCGGCGAAGGGGAAGCGGGAACTGGTGGCGGTGCGCCCGGAGATTTGTATCTGCTCGTCACGGTGCGGCCGCACCCAACCTACGAGCGCAAAGACGACGACCTGAGCTGCGAGATCGCGGTCCCGCTCACAACTGCCGTTCTGGGCGGAGAGGTCCAGGTTCCAACATTCAAGGGCAAGTTCGCGCTTCGGATTCCCCCCGAGACGCAGAATGGCCAGACGATTCGCATGGCTGGATTAGGGATGCCAAAGTCGGGTGGCGGGTACGGCGATCTGTTTGCCCGAACTAAAGTGGTGCTTCCGACGAAGCTGAGTCCGGCGGAGCGCCAGCTTTTCGAAGATTTCCAAAAGCTCAGGGCGAGCTAACCGCACCGCCGCATGTTTCGGGCCGATTCTTCGGCCCGCGGGCCCCAGGCTGAAACGCGGCCCTAGACTACAGCGGCACGACCTGATCGACCTCGAGAACGAACACGGTTGCGCCGCCAATTTGGACTTCAACCGGGTAGGGCATGTAGAACTCGCCCGGTTCCATGACCGGGGGCAGTGGATTGACGTACTGGGTTCTGGTCTGACAGTTCGACTGAATCAACGACAGAACGTCGTCGACTTTTTCTTCGTCGACACCTAGCAGAATCGTCGCGTTGCTTTCCTTGAGGAAGCCGCCAGCCGTGTTAATTCGAGTGGCTCGGTGACCGCGACGCGTGAGCGCATCCAACAAGCCGGGCGCATCATCACTGTGGACGATAGCGAAGATGAGGTTCATCTATTTGGACTCTCCCTCGGTATAGAAAACTGTTTCGTTTCGTCCGGATCGTGGGTCGCGCTACTTTCGCGATCGACAACGCCGTGCAGGCGGAGAACACGACTGACGATGACCGCCGCGAGATCGTCCGGCGACCGAGCCGCGTCGAGGACGACGATTCGCCGTGGCTCGGCCGCAGCACGCTCCAAATACGTTGCCCGCACCCGATCGTGGAATTCCCGCGCTTCATTTTCCAGGCGGTCTTGTCCATGTCCGCGTTTTCGGGCCAGCCCGGCTGACACGTCAAGATCCAGCAGAAAGGTCATGTCTGGTTTCAGGCCGCCGGTGGCGAAGTCGATCAGCTTCTCAATGTCGGAGGCCGGAAGCCCTCGTCCACCGCCCTGGTAGGCGACAGTCGAATCCACGTATCGATCGCAAATGACGTCGTCACCTCGTCGAAGCGCCGGCCGAATGACGTCGTCCACAAGCTGGGCTCTCGCCGCGGCGAAGAGGAGAGCCTCGGCTCTCGCGCCAACCGATCGCGTGGTGTCGGGCTCGAGAAGCAGTCGGCGAACCGCGTCGCCAAGCGGCGTGCCACCCGGCTCAAAGGTGACAACCGCCGTCCGCCCGAGCGACGACAACGTCGCCGCCAACCGACGACACTGGGTTGACTTGCCGCTTCCCTCGGGCCCCTCGAATGTAACGAACACCGTTTAGGGCGCCCCGGCCGATCGATAGATCCTCACTCGGCGGTAGGGCTCCCGTCCCTCACTCCGGGACGCCAGGTTTGACTGCTCGGCCATCTGATGCTGAAGTCGCCGAATGTACGCGTTCTGCGGCTGCAGCTCGACTGGCTGTTCCTGGCGCAGGACGTGATTGATCGCGTCCTGTGTTTCGGCCATTGCCGCCGCCACCGGGTCTGGTGGAACGTCCATCTCGAACAGGCTCGCCAGGCACTGCTGAATCTGGATCACGGTGTTGCTCTTGAGCACGTACACCGGAATGCCGCTGTCCTCGGCTTCCTGGATCGCCGTCGGCTTCTTCCGGTAATAATTCTTGATCGTTATGACGGCGTTTGCCTGGCGGAGATCCTTTGTCACCTCAATCGGAAGTTGCAGCTCGTGGGCGGCCTGTTCGAGTCGGTTGAGGCTGACGCCGTACAAATAAATCCGCATCGGCTTGCTTGGGAATCGGGTCGGCGGTGGCTCGTTCCACTCTCGAGGGGTCGCCACGCGCCGTTCTTCTAGCTGCTCTACTGTCGAGTCGACCGGTAGGGGAGCACCCTCATGGATCTGGATCTCGCCGTTAGTCGAGAGCTGCCGTAGCTGGGCCGGGAGCATCTGACCGCGAAGAATCTGATCGACAGTCATCGAGACGTCGGAGTGAACCGCCACGCGATCCCAGGACTGAATTTCGATGATCACGTCGAAGGTCGGCGGAGCCTTACGTTCGAGGATCGACTTCTGTGTCCCTCGACGTCGGGCTTCTTCGTCGGACAGCGTGACGCTCTGAATACCACCGATCAAGTCGGACAGGGTTGGGTTCAGCATCAGATTCTCGAGGGACGTTCCGTGGGCCGTCCCGACGAGCTGCACACCACGCTCGGCGATGGTTCGCGCGGCTTGAGCCTCGAGCTCGGTGCCGATCTCGTCGATGATGATGCACTCGGGCATATGGTTTTCGACGGCTTCGATCATGACCGCGTGCTGAAGGCTCGGAGTCGGTACCTGCATCCGACGGGCGTGACCGATTCCCGGGTGCGGAATGTCGCCATCACCCGCGATTTCGTTTGACGTGTCGACGATAATCACCCGCTTCTTCAGGTCGTCGGCCAAAACTCGGGCGACTTCGCGGAGCATCGTCGTTTTTCCAACGCCGGGCCGGCCTAAGAGGAGCGTGCTACGTCCTGACTCAATGATGTCTCGGATAATAGCGATCGTTCCGTAAACGGCGCGACCGATTCGGCAGGTGAGCCCGACAATGTCGCCCTTGCGATTTCGGATGCACGATATTCGGTGCAGAGTACGAGTAATGCCGGCTCGATTGTCGCCGCCGAACTCGCCGATCCGACTCACGACGTAGTCAAGATCAGTTTGGTCGACCTCGTCGGTTGCAAGCGGCACCTCGCGCCCGGGAAGTCGCGCCTCAGGCGGACGACCAAGGTCCATCACGACTTCGAGGAGGTTATCTCGATCCTCGAGTCCGCGAATTGGGTTGGCGACCCGAGGCGGCAATGAGAGAAGCAGGGCTTCAAGATCGTCGGTAATCTGTCGTTGTACGACCTGTGAGGTCGACAACGGGGGAATTGTCGGCAGAGGCGCTCGTTGTTCGAACGCCGAGCCGAAGCGACGATTCAGTGGTGACGGTTGACGACGCGGCTCGTCGGGTCCCGAGCGGCGAACGTGTGATCGGTAAGTCATGATAATGACGCTCGCATTGGTACAAGTTTGAATTCGGGAACCCGGGCAGCAAGAGCCCGGGCGAAAAGTGACTCAGATTGAATGGCCGCGAATCCCGCGTCTTCCAACGCCCGCGCGACCGCGATTTGGTAATCTCGAGCCTGGCAACGCGCCGGGCCCCCCGCCCCAAGTCGAGTCATGCCAAAGCGAATAATCTCGCCGATATCCGATTCCTGTTGAGGATCGGTCAAAAGGGTCAGTTTTCGATTCTTGTGGTCGACCTGCAGCCAGGCCGCGAGTCGCGATGGGCCGTCAAGCACGAAGTCGACTCGCGAGCGGCCGAGAAAGGCAGCGAGGCCAACCGACCGAACCGCCCAACCATCAGTCCATCGCCATTCGTGCAAGGTCATTCCCTCGGCCTGGCGAACTCGAAACGGTACTGACGCGCAGTAAAGCTGAAATAACGACTGATGATCGGCCGGTCGCCGCCGGCGCATCCGAACCAAACTGGCTGACCGAGAGAAAGTCGGTAGCTCAGCGCGATGGTACGACACCTCGCTGCAATACTGAAAAAAACCTACCTGACGTACCCATTCTTCGGCTGGGTCCTCGCCCAATAGCCGAAGAAACACTTTGTGAACGCCGTCATCGGCCGCGGCCGTGAGAAGCTGCTCGAGCAAGCGGACGGCCGTTCGACCGGTGTCCGCGGACCGCAAAAACGCGAGCTCGTCGACGTCCCAAACGTCCGCGCCTTCGCGCCGCTTCGCCGCGACAAGGCCCGAGATCCTTCCGTGATCGATTTGAACCCAGGTCTCACGGCCCAGTTCGAGGGCCAACGACCGCCCGAGAAAACTCGCGACCGTGGGCATCATTCGAAAACTTACCGACAGTGGTCGTTCGACGCCCGAATCGGTTTGCTCGGACACGCGGTGGCAAAAGGTAAGGTACGCCAGAATATCTGTTGGCCTGAGAGCCCGAATCATTGGCGTTTCTTCCGCCTACGAATTACCGTGACTTCTCGACCAGATCGGCGAAGTAGCGGTGGACCCGCCCGTCGTGAGTCATTTCCGGGTGAAATGACGACACCAGAATTCTCCCTTGCTGAGCCGCGACAATTGTGCCATCGTCTAAACGCCCAACGACGTCGACTCCCGGCCCGACCGACGTAATGATTGGGGCCCGGATAAAGACGGCGTGGAAGGGCGGGCCCGAGAGGAAAGTAAGGGACACGTCGGACTCGAAACTGTCAACCTGCCGACCAAACGCATTTCGCTCGATCACGGCGTCGAGCACCCCGATTAGAGGTTGGTCGACGCCTCGTCCATTCACCTTTTGCGCCAGAACAATCGCCCCGGCGCACGTTCCGTAGATCGGCATCCCGGCCTTTGCCCGACGGCGAACTGGCTCCATCAGGTCAAAAATCTCGAGTAGTTTGCCGATCGTCGTGCTTTCGCCCCCCGGAATAACTAAAGCGTCCGACTGATCGAGGTCCTTTGCAAGGCGAACTTCAATGGCGTCAACGCCAAGGGTTCGAAGCATCGCGACGTGCTCGCGGAAATCGCCCTGCAAAGCCAAGACGCCGATTCGCACGGCATTACCAGCCACGCGTAGCGAGAAGCTCCGCCTTCGGAATTCCCGCGATTTCCAAACCGCGCATTGGCTCGCCAAGGCCCGCCGATACTTCCGCGAGGATCTCGGGATTGTTGTAATGGGTCACGGCCATCACAATTGCCCGAGCCCGGGGAGCCGGATCGGCACTCTTGAAGATTCCCGATCCCACGAATACACCGTCCGCGCCTAGCTGCATCATCAGCGCTGCATCGGCCGGAGTCGCCACGCCGCCCGCGGCGAAGTTCACAACCGGAAGCTTGCCAGTCCGAGCCACTTCGGCAACGAGCTCGTACGGTGCGCCAAGTGTCTTTGCTTCAGACGCCCACTCGTCTTCGGGCATCGATTTGAGCTTACGAATCTCGTCGGTGACCGTGCGCATGTGACGAACGGCTTCGACTATATTCCCCGTACCGGCCTCGCCCTTGGTTCGTATCATCGCGGCGCCTTCGGTGATGCGTCGCAGTGCTTCTCCCAAATCGCGACAGCCGCACACGAAAGGTATCCGAAACGAGTGCTTGTTAATGTGGTGCGACTCGTCGGCCGGGGTGAGCACTTCGGATTCGTCGATGTAATCGATCTTCAATGCTTCGAGAATCTGCGCTTCGACAAAGTGTCCGATCCGAACCTTGGCCATAACTGGAATAGTCACGGCCGCACATATCTCTTTGATCAGAGCCGGGTCGCTCATCCGGGCCACGCCGCCGTTCGCCCGAATATCGGCCGGAACTCGCTCTAGCGCCATAACTGCGCAGGCCCCGGCGGCTTCGGCAATTTTGGCCTGTTCGGCGGTCACCACGTCCATGATGACGCCGCCTTTTAGCATTTCGGCCAGACCTTTTTTGACCGTCCAGGTCCCCTTATCCACCGGGCGTTCCTCCTACAATATTGCGTGTCATAATATTGTGCGTAACTTTGGGGTGGTTCCTGCCCGTCAATTCTAACATTTCCGAGGGTAGCTAGCAACTAGGCCAGGGGACCGACCTTACTTACGTCAAGTGAGCGGGCACGTCGCGCCAGGTGTCGTAGGGTCACGACAATTAGCCAGATCACGCGCAGGCCAATTTCGGCGGCGACGACGTACGGCAGAACCCACTGGATCCGACTCTGAAAGAATTCACCCTGGATCAAGCCGGGTGGCACAAATGCGAAGCGCACGACGTGGTGGCCCGATGGCAATAGCACACCCCGAACGATTCCATTCGTTCGATAGATCTTCGACTCGACTCCGTCGACCTGGGCGTGCCAACCGGGATAGTCGACGTCCGCTAGTACGAACAGACCGGGCTTTGAGAGTTGAGTATCGACCACGACCTGGTTGGCTTCGACTAAATCAAGCCGGGTCCGAAAGTCCTCAGTGGCGTCCAGCACTCCGGCGCCGTCCGGCGAGGCGGTCGACATCGGAGTGCTCGACGCCGACGAACCGGACAGACTGGAGAGGTCGATCGGTCCCTCGACGACCGCCTCGGTATGCACGTCAATACTCTTTAATATTTCGAGAGCGTCGTGGTGTGATGGCGCTGGAACGACGTGGGTAACGATATTGGCCCGGGGAACCTGGAGCTTGTCGTCAAGCTGATAGAGATAGCGTGGACCGTCTTGCCGGAGGAGGTGGAGTCGAGGATCGTCGATCTTTCGCTGGGTGATGACGTATCGAACGTTCAACACTTGCCACCGAACAATTTCCGTGACAACGCGATCGAATTCGGCATAGTCGCGCGTTTCAAGCGGGCTATTGCCCACGAGATCCTCGAGGCGGAAAAGCGCTCCACCGTTACCATCGCCGGGCAATAAACCCTCGCTCGAGATACGAAAAACCCCGGTGCTGTAAGACTGGAGATACTCGACCAGGGGAGAGGTGGAGAACATCATCTCCGGGTCGCCAGGCGCCAGGTTATTCTGCCAATTGGTCGAGAAGAGGTCGAAGGCGACGAGGGTGATCGCGAGAATGCCGGCGGCGGACGGAGACACGATGCCCTTTTCACGGGCGAGGAGAAGTGCCGCGCCTATGATCAATATGATTGCCGTGAGGGCGAGTCGATCGAGCGGCTGGAAAAGATCGTGTTGTTGGCCGCGTGGCGTGGTTTGCCACGAGACGAGGACGAGAACGAGCGCGGCGCCGACGAGGACGAAAGGCCACCGCATTTCCCGACGTAGCCATCCAAGCTCTAGCCGCGCGTTTCGGGCAAGGTCGGCGGCACCATAAGCCGCGAGGAGGCCGACCGCCACGGAAACGTAAAAGGCAAGACGCTCGTGATCGCGAAACTTGAAGCTCCCTAACCCCAAGTAAGTGATGGATTCCAGAAACGTCTTTCCACCGAACGAGAACAGCAAGCCGGCGATTCCCAATCCGACCCAGAAGAGCTTGTCCGAGCGACGGCGTCGAGCCATGAGGCCGACCCCAACCAGAAACAGGGTGAAAAGCCCGTTGTAAAGCGGCGCCCCACCGAATTGGACCGGGAAAACTATGCCAAGCGCTTCGTGCAGGTCGAATCCAGGATTGCTGAACGCGTAGGTGACATTGGTGCGGTCGGTGAGGTCGAGGTGGAGAAAGGCCGGCAAGAGGGCGTCCGCGGCCAGTCCGATTCCGCCAACCATGAGAATTGGCAGGCCAAGAAACACGGCAAGTCGTGGACGTCCGCCGTTCCACCCCCGAAACAGGGCGTAGCAGCCAGCGGCGAGCGCAACGTAGAACAAGGTCTGGGGGTGGCCGGCGAGCGCGGCCATTGCGATACCAATCGCCCCGACCACAAAGGCAGCGACCAGGTTGTAGCTCGCGCCTAGGTCAACCGCGAGAAGAATCAGCGGCAGCCAGATGCTGGTCTCAAGCAATATCATCTGTTGAACGGTGAAGCCGCTCAGATAGCCGCCGAATCCAAACACCACCCCAGCCACCAGCCCGCCGACCCGACTACCGGTGAGGCGCCGACCCAACAGGTACATGAAGAACGCGCCGAGCGCGACGTGGGCGATGATGCCTTCTTCAAACAGGCGAAAAGAAAGTGAGCCCCCGGCGAACGCCGCGAGAGCCGAGTCGGGCGGGTACAGCGTGTGAAACTGAATGTCGCCAACGGCGGAGTGGCCGGCCGACAGGAACTGATTCCACCAGGGTGGCTCGCCGCGTGCCATTTGCTCGGCGACCCAGCGATGGTAGGGGTAGTGCAGGTCGGTGATGTCGCCAGGTGGGAGTGTCGCGACGTCCTGAAGGTCCGTCGTCAGGAGCCGCCAGTAAAACAGTGGCGCAAGAGCCGGGCAAATCATAGCGCTGACGACTTCGAGGATCAGGACGACCAGAAGTGACGAGAGTCTCGAGCCGAGGGCTAGTGGCCTTCCGCGCTTTGCCCAACCGATGTGGACAAGGTCTGACGCTCGAGCGGCGGCCGCCCTCGCATTCTTCTGAATTCGTGCCCGGCCCGCCGCTCGAATTGAAACCAACTAAGAGGATCGCGTTCCGACGCTCTGGGCGGGACGTGCGGCGGCGTCATAGATTGCGAGGATCCGCTCGAACATCGGTCCCGGGACGCCCGCGCCGATCTGTCGCCCATCGACCGAGACGACTGGCCCCAATTCGCTGTTCGTGCCGGTGATAAAGACCTCATCCGCTTCGTAGATCAGGTGCGCGGACACCGGTTCCTCGACGATCGCAATTCCCTGCTGACGTGCCAGCTCCAGAACCGCTTCGCGAGTGATTCCCGCCAGGATGTAGTTCGTTAGCGGCGGCGTCACGAGGCGGTCTTTGAAAGCGACGAACACATTCGAGGCCGTCGCCTCCATCAGGAAACCGTCTCGAACGAATAAAGCGTCGTCCGCGCCAAGACGTCGGGCCCGCTCGCGAGCAAGCGCGTTTGGGAGCAGGGCGGTTGTCTTGAGATAGCATCGTGCCCAACGGTCGTCGCTCGTGGTGACGGCCTTCAACGATGGCCGGGGCCGCACCGTTTGGGCAGATCGCGCGATGGCGATAACCGTCGGGGTTAAATTCGGAATCAGTCCGTGCTGACGTGGCGCGGCGCCTCTGGTTACCTGAAGGTAGACCGTCGCCTCGGTCAATCCCTGCCGCTCGACGAGAGAGCTCATTGCCTCTTCAAGGGAGTCGAGCGGAGGCAGGTCAAGCTCGATTCCCGCGGCAGACCGGATCAGACGAGCCAGGTGCTGAGCCATTCGAAATGGCTGGCCCCCATAGTATCGAACGACTTCGTACACTCCGTCCGCGAACTGCATCCCCCGATCTTCGACCGAGATTCGGGCGTCCGCGTAGGGAACGTAGTTTCCGTTGAGGTAGACCAGGGTATCGGCCATCGTTGCTCCAATCATTGATTGCCGGCGGCATCTGACGCCAAGCCAGTATAGCGAGTGTCCCGAGGCCGGGCAAGGCGCTCCACTCGGGTTTGACTCGAGCCTCGGATTGACTTAATTGGGGCACCCTCTCTATCATCTGAAGGGTGTTGGTCGCTCACGCCACTTACTTCGTCTTGTACCAATCGCCACTTGCCCAGATCGGACGTGCTCTGAAACTCGACGACTAGGCGGTTGCCCTTGAATCGCGTCCTTGGTTTCCTGTTGACGACGGCGTTTGCAATTGCTCTGCCGCTGGCCGTCATCTCGACGGTTGTTCTGGGACTCGTTCACGATGCTGGCTTCTACCACGATGGCGAGGTGCGGTATAGGGTCGACCTGGCGACAGGCCTTCCCCAGGACGTCCATGACCGAATTAATCTTGGCATTGTACGCTTCTTCGAGGGCACTGAGTCGCTACCCAATGCTCTTCGGGCCACGGCTGCTCCGCCGGACGTCTTTTCCCAGAAGGAAATCCTTCACATGAACGACGTCCGGGAGGTCATTAGATTTTTCGGGTCAATTCAGGTCATAGCCGGAGTGGTGTGCCTGGTGACCATTCTGATTGTCGTTTCTCGCTGGCGGCAGGGCGGACGACAGTTCTTGTCGCGCGCTCTCGTCGTTAGCGCGATTGGTACATTCGCCGTGGGTCTAGTCGTCGCCGCGATCACGTTCTTTGCGTTCGACTCATTGTTTCTATTTTTTCACAAGATGACATTTCACAACGACTTCTGGGAGCTCGATCCGAGAACGGACCACCTGATTCAAATGTTCCCATTCGAATTTTGGTACGATGCCATGGTCTTGGTGTCCGAACGCGTGCTGGGCGCGACGGTTCTGTCTGGACTTGTCGGCGTCCTGCTCGGCCGGATGACCCTACTGGTTTACCCCTCGGATGCTAAAGCCATCTGAAGATCGCGTTGTTTACGTTTGGCGGAGCCGGGAGCAGTTTGCAGTTATGAGCTCAGATCCTCCGGCGGCTAATGTCCACCACAGGCGCAGTTGCCCCCACAGCCACACCCCCCCGAAGCGATCGGTGTCATGCTGCCATCGGACGATTGCGAAAAACTGGCGAAGACCGAAATGAGGCGCCGGGCTCGGGTCCCGCCGCACTCCGGACAAGCAACTGAATCGGCCGTGTCACGCCGAGTGAGTTTCTCGAAACTCGCGTTGCACTCCGAGCATCGATATTCAAATAGCGGCAACGTACACCCCCACCCTGCATGTTGAAAGTAGCGCCAATACCGGACGGCCTCTGCCAGCGCGCCGGTCGACTAGGTCGATTCAAATCATACGTCTCGGGCCAGCTATTGGTCAATGCAGGCGGGGTGCCAGGGGAGTGAAGTGGTTAGTAGACGTCCTATTTCCTCCGAGATGCATCGCGTGCGGTCGGCGAGGGCGATGGATTTGTCGTGAGTGTCAGCACTTACTTCCCCGGCTGACCTCCGCCCGGTGCCGGCGGTGCGCGACCCCATTGATCGGAGTTGCGGTCTGCCCGCGCTGCTGGAGCGACCCTCCCGCGTTCGGCTCGGTGACGTGCGCTTTCAGCTTCGACGGAACCGTACGGCAAGCGATTCACCGTCTGAAATACCGGGGCGAGCGACATCTGGCGGTGCCGCTTGTGGACGCCTGGTTGAATGAAATTACTGAAATTCCGAGTGCCGACGTGCTCGTTCCCGTTCCGCTCCATCCAATACGCCTTGCGGCGCGAGGCTACAACCAGTCTGAGCTGCTGGCCGAACGACTTGGACAACTCCTGTCGGTGCGCGTCGACCACACGGTGTTGGCAAGGGTGGAGGACACGCCGGCTCAGGTCGCCGTTCCACCGAAGGAGCGCTGGGCGAACGTACGCAGCGCTTTTCAGGCTGCCGATCACGCGTTCGCCGGGAAAGCGGTCCTAATCGTCGACGATGTCGCGACGACGGCGAGCACGCTCCGGGCGGTCGCGGCAGTCGTGGCTCGTTCTGGGGCACTGAGAGTCGACGCTTTGGTAATCGCCCGGGCTGGATTCCTCGAACCAGGCGATGGCACGAGGGTTGCCTCTCCCGACCATTAGTATTTCCACCGCGACCGGGTGCGATGCGGATCCTCTTCGCGCTCAACACGGCAAGACCTCATATCGACGGTGTTAGCATCTCGCTTGAGCGACAGGCCGCGGGGCTAGCCGCTCGCGGTCATACCATTGCCGTGATTGCCCCGTCGCCGCGGTTGACGAGCTACGTTGAATCAGGACACTCCTCGCGCGTGTACCGAGTAAGGACCGTCGCGGTCGACCGTCATAATCGGCGATTCCCGATTTTCCCCGGCGGCGAGATAGTTCGTTCGCTTGCTGACTTTCGTCCAGACGTAGTCGTGGTTAGTCTGCCATTCCTTTTAAGTCGTGCCGCGTGGAGCGCGGCAATACGTCTTCGTTATCCAGTCGTCGGCATTACGAGCGTTATGCCGGAGTGGTTCTACTACAATTTCCCGGTCATTAGCGCGTTGGCGCGCCGATTCGATGGGTCGTTTTGGCGTTTTTTTGTTGCCTACTACAATCGCTGCGACCACGTCGTGGGAGTTAGCAATACGGCAATCGGGCTCCTTAAGCGGAGTGGACTGAAGCAGCCGTCGACCGTTATCTCGAACGGGGTGCCCACGTTCGATTTTCAGCCCCGCGTCCGTGATTCCGCCTTCGGCGACCGTCTTGGAGTGCCGGATAAGCCAACGGTGCTCTACGCGGGCCGGCTTGACGGCGATAAATGTGTCGACGTGATCATCCGGGCGATCCCGCGAGTTCTGGAACGGGTCGACGCGCACTTCATTGTCGGAGGCGAAGGGAAGAACCGACGATCACTCGAGGAGCTCGTACAGCGGTTGGGCGTCGCGAACTCGGTCAGCTTTGTTGGTTTCCTACCCGATCAGGAGTATCCGCGACTGTTCTCGTTGGCGAGCACTTTTGCGATCGCCTCGCCGGCGGAGCTTCAAAGCGTCGTCACCCTAGAAGCGATGGCGTCGGGGCTGCCAATCGTCGCGGCAAACGCCGCCGCTCTCCCTGAGTTAGTCCGCGACGGCGAAAACGGGCTGCTCTTCACGCCGGGAGACTCGAACGCGCTAGGCAACGCCCTCGTCCTGATTCTCACCAATGCGGAGATGCGCACCAAACTGGGCGTCGACTCCCGGCGCATGGCTCTCGATCACGACCTTGAAATGTCGCTGGATCGTTACGAGCAAACGTACGCGATGACCGTCGCAGCTCGATCCGAAGACGCGAGATTGTTGGGAGCAGCGTCCCAGATCGCGGCGATGTGAGTCCTACAGCCAGCCTTTGTCTCGGTACCAGCGGGCGGTCGTCGCGATACCATCCTCGAGACTAATCCGAGGTCTAAACCCGATCTCACGCTGGGCGCGGATGCTCGTGCATGCCCAGTACCCAATTGCGATTTCCTCGGCTTTTGCACGATCGAAGATGACCGGAATTCCGGTCGCATCCCGCACAAGCTCCGAAAGTAGCCCGGCTCCGCGAATAGCAATCGCGGGAATTGGGACGTCCAGCCCGTGTCGGCCAAGCGCGGATCCGATCAGTCGAAGCAATTCCGCCGCCGATGGCGATGTATCGCCACTGAGGAAGTACGTTTGTCCAATCCCTCGGGGATGAGTCGCCGCCAGAATGATTCCATCGGTCAAATCGGACACATGGATCGAGCTGATCGCGCCGTCGGGGGCAATCCGCGGTCGAATCGGCAACCCGGCCAAACGATAAATCAGCAAGGTTTCACGGTCGCGCGGGCCGTAGATGGCTGGAGGTCGGATGATGGTGATCGGTATCGACGACAGGAACGATCGGGCAATGTTTTCGCCTTCCAGCTTGCTGCGGCCATATGGGGATATGGGTTTTGGCGTCCAATTTTCGTCGATCGGGCGCAGCGGTAGGGATGGGCCAGCTGCGGCCAGGCTGCTGACGACGACGACTCGTCGGAGTCGATCCGCCCGTTCGAAGGCGGCGGCCATGACGTTGCGAGTCCCTTCGCGGTTGACCCGATCGAATGCCGCTTGATTTGGGGCTTTGATTCGGCCGGCGAGGTGGAAGACGTAGTCGACTCCGTTCATCGCCTGCCGAACTGCTTCACTGTCGGCGACGTCCCCGGAGGCCAGCTCCACGCGATCGACTGGCAGGAAGTCGCGCCGGCTCGTGGACCGCACCAGGCATCGGACTTTGGCTCCATCTGCTAGTAGTCGTTCGACCAGCCAGCTCCCGAGAAATCCGGTGGCGCCAGTGACGAGACAGGTACGAGATGAAATGTCGTCGGAATTATTCAAGCAGCGCCCGCGAGCTCCATTGCGAGTTTGGCTACCTGCCGTGCCGCGTCTGGCCGGCTCACCCGCAGAGCATTGTTGGTCATCCAAACCCGTTGGCTTGGATTATCGACCAGACGCTGAAGGTTCCGTACGACCATCTCGGGAGAAGCTGGCGCGAAGCCGATGCCCCGACTTTCGACGAAGGGTCCGTTTCCTTCTTCCTGGCCGGGAATCGTCTTAGTCAGGATGACCGGCCGACCGACGACAAGCGCCTCGGCGATCGTTTGAGGCCCACCCTTCGTGATGATAACGTCCGCGGATCGCATCAGCTCGGGAATCGTGTTCACAAATCCACAAATGTGCGCTGGTGTCCGCAGCTTTCGGGATGATAGCTTCTCGCGCAATGTGTCGTTACGGCCGCAGACGACGATAAGCTGAACGTCAAGCGCCGTTTCCTGAATCGCGCCGACAATTGCCTCGATGCCGCCGGCGCCGTCCCCACCGCCAATCAACAGCACCGTTAATCGATCCGGATTCAGTCCGAGGTCGGCCCGCAGCTCGCCTGGCTCTCGGGTCACCGCCGTAAAGCGCTCGTCGACCGGGAGACCAAAGCACCGCACGGACTCGGGTGAGGCGCCCCAACCCACCACCGCCCGATAGCTTTCGGTCGTTCCCGTATTGTAGTGATGAACTCGCGGCTCGACCCAGCTGGTGTGGACCGAGACGAGCTCGCTGACGCTGGCCAGAACCGGAACTCGACGCCCGAGGGCTTCCAACGCGCCCGCGAGCGGTCCGTTTGCGAGGGGATGAGTATTTATTATGACGTCAGGGCGAGTTCGGTCCACGAGGCTGGTTAGCTTGTCCTGAGTCAGGCGCTGGACCGTCGTGAATGCTCGATATCGTCTGGGACCGTTGATGCCATGGTATAGCCAACCATAAAACCACGGGGCAACTCGGATGCATGGACCGTAAAGGTCGGTCACCCGCTCGAACGCGCTTCGTGGCTCAATCGCAAAGACGTCCTCGACAATAATTTCAGCGCGATCGCCGTAGACGCGGCGAAGCGATCCCGCGAGGGCGGATGACGTTGCGCGATGTCCACCGCCCGTGTCCGACATCGCGATCATAATTCGTGTCACCGTCAACGGGTCCTCAACTGAGAATTCCCTGGAGTCGTCCAGTTTGGCCCATCACGTCAAGCGCGAACTCGAGGTGGTTGGTGGTGTGAGTTGCCATCAGGCTCAATCGAATCAACGCTCGGTCCGGTTCAACCGCCGGGCTAACCGCGGCATTCGAAAAGACCCCGCCATCGAATAGACCTCGCCAGAAAAAGGCGAGGCGCATCTCGTCTCCGACAATTAAAGGGATGACCGGACTTGCACTCTTACCGGTGGTAAAGTTCAATTCTTTGAGTCCCGCGAGAAGGATATTCGTATTCTTCCAGAGGGCGGTTCGTCGCTCCGGCTCGTTTTCAATGATATTGAGCGCGGCGAGCACTGCCGCCGTGCTGGCGGGCGGCAGCGCGGCGCTGAATAGAAGGGCCCGCGCCATGTGGCGGATATAGTAGAGGACGTCGGCGTTGCCGGCCACGAATCCCCCGATCGACGCGAAAGACTTGCTAAATGTCGCGGTGTAGATGTCTACTCCGTCCAGCATACCGAAGTGCTCGGCGACGCCCCGGCCACCGTCTCCAAACACTCCAACGCTGTGGGCCTCGTCAACCATAAGTCGGGCGCCGTACTTATTCTTGAGACGAATGAGCTCCGGAATGTTGGCGACGTCTCCTTCCATGCTGTAGACGCCGTCGACAATGATGAGAATTCCCCGGTTCGGCTTGATTGACTGAAGAACCCTCTCAAGGTCCTCCATGTCATTGTGCTTGAATCGAACCGTTTCACCCAACGACAATCGACAGCCGTCGATAATGCTTGCGTGGACGCTGCGGTCAAGCACGATCGTGTCGTGCCTGCCGGCTAGTGCCGCGATGACTCCCAGATTAGTCTGAAAACCGGTTGTGAAGACGAGAGCATCTTCTTTGTTGACAAACTTTGCCAGCCGACCTTCAAGCTCCCGATGAAGATCTAGCGTGCCGTTCATCAGGCGGGAGCCAGTGCAGCCACTTCCATACCGTTCAATCGCTTTAATTGCCGCTTCCTTGACCCGAGCGTCCTGAGTCAGTCCAAGGTAGTTGTTCGACCCGAGCATCACCATGGTTCGACCGTTGATGACGACTTCCGGGCCAGCTTCTGATTCCATTGGTATGAAAAAGGGGTAACATCCCAATTCTTCGACTTGCCGAGGCTTCGTTAGTGTCGCAATTTTTGCAAATAGATCAGCCAAGATTTTCTCCTCACCCCCGACAATCATGCTAGGCCATGGACGCATGCACGTCAACTCGCACGTCTGCTTGTCAGCTTGCGCTGGCGTCCGATTTGCGGTGCGTCGAAGGCGAGTTAGTCTCGTTAAGGGCAAAGGAGTGACAGGTGGATGGTGTCGATACCGAGCAGCTTCTGCGGGACGCACTGGCCTGGGACGGGCGAGTGAACGAAGCGAACATCACCGTCCGATTTACGGATGGCGTTGTCACCCTGGGCGGCGTCGTCACATCGGATTTTCAGCGTCAGGAGGTCGAAGACATTGCTTGCCATGTCCCGGGAGTAACGCGAGTCGTCAATGAGATTCTCGTCGTCTGAGCCGAAATTGACCGGTGACGCGTGATTCTCCCACGCGGAGTAAATTGGCTCCGGACCTTTGACGTGGCGCACCCTTAGTTTGCCGAAGTCGCTATCGTAACGTACAATATTCGAAAGAGTTTGTGTCCGTGAGGCTCAAGGTCCTTGGCCCCCCCTCGTCTAATTCGAACCGAAGCAATAATCCTGAGACGCCATGATTTCGGCGAGGCCGATCGTCTGCTAACCCTGTATACGTCGCGCGGCGGAAAGATCCGGGCCATTGCCAAGGGGATACGTCGCCCGACAAGTCGCCTTGGTGGTCACCTTGAGTTATTCACACACTGCGAAATGATGATTGCTCGCGGCCGAAACTTCGACACCGTCACCCAGGTTGAGACGATAAACGCCTTTACAAGCCTTCGAGACGATTTGTGGCGCACTAGTCTCGCCTATTATGCGTCGGAGCTCGTCGATCGGCTCACTGAAGAGCATAGTGAAAACGCTCCTCTTTTTTCCGCGCTTGTCTCGGCATTCAATCGAATCTCGGACGACGTCCGTCCACTCGACGCACTCCATCATTTTGAGGTCCAGTCATTGGCCATTCTCGGATTTAGGCCGGAGCTGCGCGTGTGCGTTCGTTGTCGGCAAGCGCTTCAACCCATCCAAAATGCCTTCAGTCTCACTTCGGGAGGCGTTCTCTGTCCGAATTGCCGGGGAAGTGATCCACTCGCGCGAGGTCTGTCCGCGAACGCGCTAAAGATCCTCCGTTTATATTTGGATGACGACTGGTCGACGACGACGCGATTACGTCTCGATCCAGCTTTGAACGACGAAGTGGAGCAAACCTTGACCGCGTACATCCAATATGTGGCCGAAACGAAATTAAAATCGGCCGGGTTCGTGGCATCTCTCCGGCGAGACGGGTTAGCGTCGGCTATGCCACGGCCGAGCCCGGCGGGCTGACCGTCGGCAGCGTTGTTGCGGACCCCTCGGAGTTGTGGTAGGCTCTCTTTTCGTGAGATACGACGTGCGCGTCGTGCTCGCTCGCCTGGAGGGGTGGGTGAGTGGTTAATACCAACAGACTGTAAATCTGTCGTCAGAAATGGCTACGCAGGTTCGAATCCTGCCCCCTCCACCCTCATTGTGGCCCTCGCTCCTCGGCTCGGTTCCCCTTGGCACGACTTGGTGATTCGCGTATCATACCGACCATCGGCGGTTTCGGCACAAATTAGTGGAAGCGCCGCCTGGACTTTGGTCGTCACTGAGCCGCGTGACCCGGTGTTTCACCAGGCCCCACTGGCGATCTGGAGGAGCGCACAGCGCGATGGAATGGCTGACTGGTGGAGGCGTCGCATCGGCCCGTGGTTTTCGGGCCGGAGCGGTCGCCGCCGGTATCAAAAAATCAGGGGCACCTGATCTCTGCGTTATTTGGACGGATCGACTCGCGACGGCCGCCGGAGTCTTCACGACAAACAAAGTCCGGGCCGCGCCAGTCAATCTAAGCGAGGCCCGGGTGAGGAAGGGCTTCGCGCGGGGGATCGTCGTCAACGCTGGGAACGCGAACGCGTGTACCGCGGACGGGGGACGGGTTGACGCCGAAGAAATGGCGCGACTCACCGCCAGTCGGTTTGGCGGGGCGCCGGAGGACGTCCTGGTGGCTTCCACTGGCGTCATCGGAGTCCGGCTTCCGATGGACAAGGTCCGGGCGGGAATCGCGAAGATCGACCTATCGGATTCGTACGGAAGCAGCTTCGCCGCGGCAATCATGACGACCGATACCCGCCCCAAACAACGAGCCCTTCAGATCCAACTCAACGGGACCACGATCACAATTGGTGGCGCGTGCAAGGGGTCCGGGATGATCCACCCCAATATGGCCACGCTACTTGCCTTCATCACAACCGACGCGGCGGTTTCGCCTTCGTTTCTTTCCACCGCTCTGAGAACGGCGGCCGACGTTTCCTTCAACCTGGTCTCGGTCGACGGTGACACGAGCACGAACGATTCGCTCTATTGCCTGGCCAATGGCGAGGCCGGCAACGTTCAGCTCACGGAAGGATCGCCGGAGGCAGCTATTTTCCAGGATGCCTTGAACTCGGTCGCGATCGACTTAGCCAAGGAGATCGCTCGCGACGGCGAAGGTGCCACCAAGCTCCTCGAGGTCCAGGTTGAAGGTGGCCGCTCGGAGCGAGACGCGCGCATTGCGGCTCGGGCAGTGACCGCTTCGAGCCTCTTCAAAGCCGCGGTGTACGGTTGTGATCCGAACTGGGGTCGAATTCTCTGCGCCCTCGGCTACAGTGGAGCCGACGTCGACGCTCTAGTGACGGACGTTCGGATGGGAAGCGTTTGGCTCATGCGTGAAGGGCAGATCCAAGCCTTCGACAAAGGGGAGGCGGCGGATCAAATGCGGGGCGACACCGTGACGGTGTACGTGAACCTGCATCAGGGGTACGGTCGCGCGACCGCGTGGGGCTGTGATTTGACGGAGCAGTACGTCGATATCAACGGCAAGTACACCACCTAGGGTGACCGATCGCTATTGAGCAAGCACCGCTTGTCTGGTCACGGACACATCGGCTACCCAGGCGAGACAAGCGCGAGAAGGAGATCGTACCTTGGGGGACTCGGCCCTTGCCGCGACGCTCGCGAACGTTTTACCAAACGTTGGGCGTTTCATCGGAAAGACAATCGTCGTCAAGTTAGGCGGAAGCGCTCTGGGCAGCCACGACACGACAATTGACGATGTCGCTTTGTGTCATCAACTGGGGATTCGAGTCGTTCTCGTTCACGGTGGTGGCAACGCGATCAATATCTGGCTCAAAAAGCTCGGCCTCGAGCCCAGATTCGTGAATGGCCTACGCGTAACCGACGACGAGACGCTCGAGCTGGTGATCATGACCCTTGCCGGCCAGGTCAATAAGGGTCTGGTCCTTGATTTGCAACGGCGCGGGGCTTCTGCATTTGGTCTCTGTGGGGTCGACGGAGCGCTGATTCGGGCGCGCGTCCGCGATATCCGGCTCGGCCGGGTTGGCGACGTTACGACGGTCGATCTCGCGCCCCTACGAGCAATCCTCGATGCCGGTTACATCCCAGTGGTCGCGCCAATTGGCCTTGGCGACGACGGGTGTGCGTTGAATGTCAACGCCGATACGGCCGCCGCGGAAATTGCCGCGACTTTCGGTGCCGCTCGCGCCGTTTTCCTCACCGATGTGGCCGGCGTACTTGACTCAGAAAAGCAGCTTATCCCTCACCTTGCCTCGGCGGATGTCGCGAGCTTGATCGCTAGTGGTGTCATTCGAGGGGGAATGATTCCAAAGGTCGAAGCATGCTTGCGAGCGCTCGTCGGCGCGGAGCAGAGTCACATTGTCGACGGCCGAGTTCCCCACTCACTACTCGGCGAGCTGTTTACCGACCAGGGGGTTGGAACAACGATATCGCGCACTCTGAACGACATCGACTCAATCACGAAGTAGGAGGCACAACGTGCAAGTAGCGACTCGGCCCTGGCGGGAGCTCGAAGGGCAATACTACATGCGGACTTTCAACCGTCAACCGCTCGTCCTCGTGCGCGGCGAGGGAGCGCGAGTATTTGACGAGAATGGCAATAGCTACCTTGACATGGTCGCGGGCCTGGCGGTCAACGTTCTCGGTCACTGTCATCCCGCCGTCGTCGAAGCTATTACCAACCAGGCTCGCCAGCTTATTCATACCACCAACCTCTATTTCACCACTCCTCAGCTGGAGCTCGCCGAGATCCTGATCCAAAACTCCTGCGCGGACCGCATCTTTTTCGCGAACAGTGGCGCCGAAGCAAACGAGGGCGCGCTTAAATTGGCGCGTAAATGGGGACGTCAAAACCGTAACGGCGCGTACGAAGTCATTACGGCTGAGAACTCGTTTCACGGCCGCACCCTCGCGACGCTAGCGGCGACCGGCCAACCGAAATATCACAAGCCATTTGAGCCGATGCCGGCCGGATTCTTGTCGGTCCCATTCAACGATTTAGCCGCGTTGAAGGCTGCCACCGGTCCTCAGACCTGCGCGATCATGCTGGAAGTCGTTCAAGGCGAGAGCGGAGTTCATCTCGCGGAGGCCGAGTACTTGCGCGCCGTGCGGGATTGGTGCGACCAACAGGGTCTCCTCTTGTTGTTCGACGAGATTCAATCCGGTCTGGGCCGGACCGGAAAGTGGCTTTCTTTCGAACACTATGGCGTCGAGCCTGACATTTACACCCTGGCGAAAGGTCTGGCTGGGGGCGTCCCGATCGGGGCATTCCTGGCAAAAGAGCATGCGAGCGTCTTCACGGCAGGTGACCATGGATCGACGTTTGGTGGCGGCCCGCTCGCCTGCGCGGCCGGCGTCGCGACGGTGAGGACAATTTTTGACGAGAACCTTGCCGTCCACAGCGCCGAGATTGGTCAGTACGCGGTGGAGAAGCTTCGTGACCTTCAGAGCCGCAACGACAGTATTGAAGTTATTCGGGGCCTCGGATTGATGGTGGCATTCGACCTGAAGACCGACGACGCGGCCAAGGTTGTGGCGGAGGCGATCAAACGCGGGCTTATTCTGAACAACACCGGCCCACGAACGATCCGGATGGTTCCCCCGCTGATCATCGGTCGGGCGGAAATCGACGAAGCCGTTTCGACGATTGAAGCCATTCTCGGGACGCTGTAGCAAGTCGTCAGAGCTTGAGTTTCGCCAGTCAGGAGTCGTAGCGTTAGTTGGTTTGGCGCACCCAACCGGCAAACGCTTCGACTCCTGGGACCATCGCGCACTTAGTGCTGGGTTCCAAACCCCAGAACTCCCGAGGCGACGAGCGCGAGGCTCGCGACTGCTGTTATGACCGATAAAACTATGATCGGTAGGCGGCTACGGCGTCGTGGAGTGTGGTGCTCCCGGGCACCGGTCGCCGCGACTCTCCGGTTTTTCTTCTTGGCCATTCTGCCTCTTCCCCTCAGATAATACGTGAATTCACACTGTGCAACCATCGGAAGCCGATCGCATAACCGGCGAGAGTGAATCTCTTATCCGCACTTAACCTAAACGCCCCCGGCTTTAATCGTTCCACGGGACTCGCGGGACTACAATGCGCGTAGCCGGTATCGAGGAACCAGATTCTTTCGGAATCACGGTGTCGGACCATGTCCCCGCCAGGTCCGTCCCGTTGCCGATTGACCCAAAAGGTTTAGGTCGAACCGAAGCGACAACACGTGAGGAAGTGGATGGGCATGGCCGCTGATTTTGCCGTCGATCTCGACCAGCAGCTGGTCGAGTGCAAGACCGCCCTGCAGAACCAAGCCGAGGAAATGCTGACAATCTTGGTTCAATTCGAGGAGCGGCTGAAGGCAAGGTTGGACGCCGCCGAAGCGCGTCTGGCTTCCCTTCGCTCCGAAGCCGAATGCCTTTCCGCGAACGCAAGCCACGTCCCGGTCGTCGACAACGTATAGCCTACTCCCCTGTGACCTCGCTTGGACTAGTGAGACGGCGACGGGGTCTGGACTATCGTCTCGCGCCCCGTCGAATCCTGGCCCGTCGCCTGGTCGCGAACGAGAACAACTGCCGTGTCGCCAGGGCGGACCCACCCCAATTCCTCACGCGCGAGGAGCTCGATGCCGGTGTCAGAGTTCAGATAGACAAGTCGGGCACCAAGCCGAGTGTTATCCTCTTTTAACTGGGCGATGTCACTTTCCAATACCTGTTTCTGCCGGTGGATGCCATAGTCCGCGATCGCGACTCTCGCGAAGGAGATCGCCAAAAGGATGGCAAGGGGCAAACAGGCGGCAATCGCGATTCTGGCGAGGGCAAGGCGCCAACCCGTTAAACCGCGGTATCTCATTGACTATTGGCCAGACGGACATCATAGCAATCGGCGGCTTCGAGTCGCCGTTTAATCGAAGGATGGTCGTACAAAAGGACTTCGACCCAGGATGGGGGATCGACCTCGGCGAGGTTCTGGTTCGCCAACCGAACCATTGCCGACTTGAAGGCGCTCGATTTATTCGTTGTTCGCAGAGCGAAGGCGTCGGCTTCGACTTCGAGATGTCGGGAAAGGGCGTTGGCGAAAGGCCCAGTCAGCGTCCCAACCACCCCAACAATCAGCAAGATCAAAGGCAAATCGGCGACGTCTGCGATTCCGTCGAATCCAAGCGCCCCGGTCGCTGGGACGAGGATCTGCGCGCAGAGGTACAGCGCGCCGAACGTGACAATTGCCTGGGTTGCGATCAGCTTGACGATGTCGCGGTGGACGTGATGTCCTAACTCGTGCGCGAAAATAACCTCGATCTCGTCGTCGGTGTAGTTGTCTAACAACGTATCGCCAATCACAATTCGTCGGGTGTTGCCAAGTCCCATCAGCGCGGCATTAGCCGCGGTCGTCTTTGAGCTCAGATCCATCCGATAAACTCCCCGAACGCGGGCACCCACCCGGCTCGCGAGAGTTTCCAGTCGTTCGGTGAGAGGCGACGGAGTGAGCGCCGTCAGGCGGTAGAAAATGGGAAGCAGCAGCACGGGTGCAAGATTAGCCATCACCACTACGAGACCAAAATACAGCACTCCGGCGACCAGCCACCAGGTTACTGGAAGTGAATTCAAAAGAAAGTATAAAACTTCGACAATCGCCAATCCAAACACCAGACCGAGTCCGAGGCCCTTCAGCCAGTCCCCGAACCATTGGACGAGCGACTGGGTCGAAAGCCCCACCTGCCGCGATAGCCGCCAGCTTCCGAATACCGACATTGGCAACGACAAGATGGCGTAGCCTACGAACAGGATCGCGAAAAATAGGCCGACGGTGAGGAGCGGATTTCCAACCTCGGATTGGATCGTCCGTCGAAGCCAGACACTCCCGCCGCTTCCAATGACCGCCACCGGTACAACTAGTCCAATGAGCAGGTCGGCAAGGCCCACCAACCGTTTGGCTGCCGCGTACTCCCTCGCGCGTTTCTGGCTCGGCGAATCAACGCGCCGGGTCAGATCGTCCACGACAATCCTGCCGCCGCGTCAACGCCGTCGGTCCCCGGCAGTGAGACCGGTCCTGACGCTTTCACGTCAGCACCAATCGTCAGTGCGGCTACCTGAACTTCGAATCGATCGCCTTGCTGACGGATGTACGCGAGAGAATCGCCGTGTGGCGACCAGGTAGGGGATCGGAGGGTGCCTTCGAGATTTAGTTGATACCGTGTCCCATCTTTGAAGCGAAGGATAGCGATGTGTGACTGTGAACCGCCCCGCACGACGTAGGCGAGAAAGCTTCCGTCGGGAGACCAGGCCGGGTCGTATGCCCCGTTTGGTTCGGTCGTGAGGTCACGCTCGCTTTTTTGTCGCAGATTGAACGCTCGCACCTGAGTGGCGGAACCGGCGAATGAAACATAGGCGATCTCGGAACCGTTTGGCGCCCAGGTTGGCCAATCCACTCCGCCACTGTACGGCTTCATGAGAACCAATGGCTCGATTCTGGTCCCGTCCGCGCTGACCTGCCAGAGGGACATGTCGTGCTTTTCTCGATCGGTTATAAAGGCGACGTTGGCCCCATCGGGCGACCAGACCGGCTTCCGGGCCCAGATCGATTGTTGGATGGCGACATCCGACCGATCGTGAGTCAATTGGCGCTGCATGGTGCCAGTTGAACCGAGAATCGCAATGTCGGAGTGATTCGTGCCGGCCATGACGACGGCAAGCCGATTTCCGCTTGGCGACCAGGCCGGGTCGAGGTACGCCGCGCCTGACGCTACGGCGCGCGACGCGCCGTTAGTCCACTCCATCAGGACGGCGTCGCGGACGAACGCGATGCGGCCCTCAGCGATTGCTCCCCGCTCGAAAGTTCCCCCATTGATCGCCGGTGCGTCCTTAAGCCCCGAAATTGTCGGGAGGCCACTGACGCCCTGCCGAACTAGATCGCAGCCCGACAAGGCGACGGTTGCCGTGGCACCAATGAAGAACCTGAGCGCGCCACGTCGACCGATTTTCCCCGTCGCGTGGGATGAAGAGCGTACGTTCACCGAGCTACCGTTGTCGTTCGGATGGGAAGAGCGGTGCCGATCAGCTCGCCAAGGTCGGCCACCCCTTCGGCGATGAGAAAGGCCTCGAGTCCGTCGACCACTCGTAACGCGGCACCGGGATCGACAAAGGACGCCGTTCCCACCTGAACCGCGGTTGCGCCCGCCATCAGGAACTGAAGGGCGTCGTCGGCACAGGTGACACCGCCAATGCCGATAAGCGGAATCGAGACAACCTGAGCGACCTGCCAGACGATGCGAACCGCAATCGGGCGAATAGCTGGTCCGGAGAGCCCACCGGTCAGGTTAGCCAGGTAAGGTTGGCGACGGCGAATGTCGATCACCATTCCCGGCATCGTGTTAATGAGAGACAGCGCGTCCGCGCCGGCGTTCTCGACCGCTAGCGCGATTCGCGTTATGTCGGTGACGTTAGGAGACAGCTTGACGAGAAGAGGGACGTCGCAGACCTGGCGGACCTCCGCGGTCACGAGCCCGGCAAGTTCTGGATCCAGCCCGAACATCTCGCCTTCCGAGGCGACGTTTGGACAAGAAATGTTCAGCTCGATCGCGGCGATGCCCGGAGTGTTGGATAGACGCTCGGCAACTTCGACGTACTCTTCAACGGTGAAACCGGCCACATTTGCGATGACCGGAACGGACCACGTGGCCCACATTGGCGCTTTGTCGCGAATCGCCGCGTCGACGCCAACGTTCTGGAGACCAATCGCGTTCAGCATTCCCGAGGGGGTTTCGGCGATACGGGGTTGAGCGTTGCCGTCGCGAGGGCGAAGCGTAATTGCCTTTGAGACAATCGCGCCGAGCCGGCTCGTATCGACGAGCTTCGCGTACTCTGTCCCATACCCAAAGGTTCCGGAAGCGGTGAGGACTGGATTCTTGAGCGTCAGTCCATTAGGGTGGCTTGGCGCCAGGTTGACCGAAAGGTTGGGCATCGTGCTTCGCTTAGGTCCATCCCATTTCGTTTAAATCGAACACTGGACCATCCCGGCAAACCCTTTGATAGCCGTGCCGGGTCGGGACAACGCACCCCAAGCATACACCCATCGCGCATCCCATGTGCTCTTCCATCGCGATCTGGACGGGAAAGCGTCTCGCGATGTCGAGCTGAGCGAGAGCCCGAAGCATGGGGACCGGGCCGCAGGCGCAGATCTGATCGGCCCAGGACAGATAATCACGGGCAACCTCGGTGACGAATCCGGCCTGACCGACAGTGCCGTCGTTGGTTGCGATAACGTATTCGACCTCGGACGGGATGCGGGGAGCGGGAAAGACCTTCGCGGCCGTCCGGAATCCCGCGAGCAGCGTGACGGCGACGCCTCGGCGAAGCGCGTCCTCGGCGAGCGCAACGAGAGGAACGATCCCGACCCCGCCCCCGACAAGCAGAAGCCGTGCCGTCGAGCGCCCGATCGTAAAGGGTTGGCCAAGTGGACCGAGAACGTCGGCGAAATCGCCGGTCTTAAGCTGGGATAAGACGGTGGTGCCACGACCGACCACATCATAGACGATCTCGTACTGAGCGGGAGGCAATTCGTTCCGAGGATTGGCCCCGGTTCGAAGGACGCTCAACGGTCGGCGCAATAGCGGATCGGAGCCATTGGTTCCGGGAGCCACGCATCGCACGTGGACGAATTGACCCGCCCGAACGTCACGTGCCTGGTCTGGTTCCTCGAGCCGAAGGATGAAGACGTTCTCCGCGACGACGTCATTCTGGATCACGGTCGCGATAGCCTGTTTCAACCGGTCGTGACTCCCGGGATTGCCGATTGCCCGTCGACAACATCGGGCCGGCGCTCCCGATACTCCAGAAGAGGCGAAACGGCGTAGCCTCGCGCCCTTTCGTCAAGCGAATCGACGACCGCACCAAGCGTGTCGAGACTGGTAAAGCAGGGCAAACCCCGTTCGGTCGCGGCCCGCCGGATGAAGAATCCATCGGCGTACCCGTCTTGCTTCTCGGTTCGAACTCCGGTGACGGTGTTGACAATGCCCTGGACCAGCCCCGATTCGATCACATCCACGACGTTCGGATGTCCCTCCTGGATCTTCCGGGCGACGCCGGCCACCGCGAGTCCCAGGCCACGAATGAAACGGGCGGTGCCTTCGGTCGCGTAAAACTCGAAGCCTTCCCGCGCGAGCTGACGAATCAGCGGCCCTGCTTCGTCCTTGTCTCGATCGGCGATGCTCAAGAGGAGGCTGCCGCTCCGTGGAAGCATCGTCTTTGCCGCGATGAGGGTTTTGATCAGCGCCCGGCGATAGGTCCAATCGATCCCCATGACCTCGCCGGTCGACTTCATCTCCGGACCAAGGTACGTGTCCACCCCAACGAGCTTGGCCATCGAGAAGACCGGGGCTTTCATCGCGACCAGTCCGGACGTTGGCCAAAGCCCGGTGCCGTACCCCTGCGATTCAAGACTGCGGCCAAGCGCAACCCAGGTGGCGACACGGACCATCGGCACGCCCGTGACTTTTGAGAGGAAAGGCACCGTTCGACTTGCCCGAGGGTTGACTTCGAGAACGTAAACTCGCCCTTGATGAATCACGTATTGCACGTTCATGAGGCCACGAACGTTCAGGCCCCGCCCGATCTTGACCGTATATTCCACCAGGTCGGCCACTTCGTCCGGAGTCAGCTGCTGGGCTGGATAAACCGCGATGCTGTCGCCGCTATGAACGCCAGCGCGCTCGATGTGCTCCATTATTCCAGGAATTAGAACGTCGGTGCCATCGCAGATCGCGTCAACCTCGACCTCGCGGCCCACGAGATACTTGTCGACGAGGATGGGGCGCTTGTTCGACACTTCGGTTGCGTTCGCCACGTACTGGACGAGCTCATCCGCGTTGTAAACGATCTCCATCGCTCGGCCGCCCAGGACATACGATGGACGAACGAGAACCGGGTAGCCAATGTTGTCGGCGACAACGAGTGCGTCCTCGATCCGGGTGACGCCTCCACCGGGCGGTTGGGGGATTCCAAGACGAGCCAGAAAATCTTCAAACCGGCGGCGATCTTCGGCGAGGTCAATCGTTTCGACGTTGCTGCCGATTAGCTTCGCCTCGGAACCCTCGAGGGGCTCGGCCAAGTTGATCGCCGTCTGGCCGCCGAACTGGGTGATCACCATCGTATTCTCGATCCCCTCGTTGTCGAGGAGGTCGCGGATGCTCTCCTCGTCAAGCGGCTCGAAGTAGAGCCGGTCCGAGGTGTCGAAGTCAGTGCTCACCGTCTCGGGATTCGAGTTCACCATCAGGGCTCGCACGCCAGCCTGCTGGAGGGCCCACGCGGAATGGACGCTACAGTAGTCGAATTCGATCCCCTGGCCGATTCGAATCGGGCCCGATCCGATAACTAGCGCCCGAGGGCGGTCGTCGGATTCCGCTTCATTCTCCTGATCGTAGGTCGAATAGAAGTACGTTGTTTCAGCGGCGAACTCGGCGGCGCAGGTGTCGACCATCTTATAGGCTGGCCGCATGTTGAGGTCCAACCGACGTTGGCGGACCTGGTCGGGCAGAAGGTCAGCCAATGTTCCGACTTGCGCGTCGGAGAATCCAAGGCGCTTCGCATCTAGAAGCAAGCTTGGGGTTAATGTGTCGGAAAGGAGACGCCGCTCCATGTCGACCAGGCGTCGAAAACGCCGGATGAACCACGGATCGATTCCGCTTCGTCGCGAAACCTCCTCGGTCGACGCGTCACGGCGAAGCGCCGCCATGATCGCCCACAGGCGAATGTCATTCGGTCGGTCGATCAGATCCCAAAGGGTATCGGACAGCGGTCCAATCCAATCTCGACTCTCCCAGGCAAGACTACGTCCGCCAATCTCAAGGCTTCGGATGGCCTTCTGCATAGCGGGCTCGAAGGCGCGATCAATCGCCATGACCTCGCCGGTTGCCTTCATTTGAGTTCCGAGCGTTCGATCGCCTGAAGGGAACTTATCGAATGGCCATCGCGGAATCTTGACGACGCAGTAATCGAGCGCGGGCTCGAACGCAGCGGTGGTCTTCCCGGTCACGGCATTCGTGATTTCACGCAACAATCGACCGACTGCGATCTTCGCCGCGACGCGGGCAATGGGATACCCGGTGGCCTTTGACGCGAGCGCGGATGAACGGCTGACCCGCGGGTTCACTTCGATGACGTAGTAGTCGCGCGAGCAGGGGTCAAGACCGTACTGAACGTTGCAGCCGCCTTCAATGCCAAGAGCGCGGATGATCTTGAGTGCGGACGTTCGGAGCATTTGATACTCCTTGTCCGACAAGGTCTGACTGGGCGCGACGACGACACTATCGCCGGTGTGAACACCCATGGGATCGAGGTTCTCCATGTTGCATACCGTGATACATGTGTCCGACGCGTCGCGCATGACTTCGTACTCGATCTCCTTCCAGCCCTGGACGCTCCTTTCGACAAGTACCTGGCCGATCGGACTGGCCTGCAGTCCCCGAGCGACGATCCGCGCGTATTCGTCGTCGGTCTTGGCGATTCCGCCTCCGGTGCCGCCAAGGGTAAATGCCGGACGAATGATGAGAGGCAGGTCCAGGCGGGTCCGAAGTTCAAGGGCTTGATCTAGATTATTAATCGTTTCGCTTGGCGGAACCGGTTCGCCAATCGAAATCAATAGCTGCTTGAAAAGCTCGCGATCTTCGGCCTTTTGGATTGATTCGATCGGCGTTCCGAGGAGACGAACGCCATGCCTCTCAAGGACCCCAGCGTTCGTGAGCTCAACCGCCAGGTTCAGTCCAGTCTGTCCTCCCAGAGTTGGAAGAAGACCGTCCGGTCGTTCTCGAATGATTATTCTTTCGATTACTTCGACCGTTAAGGGCTCGACGTACACGACGTCGGCGATTCCAGGATCGGTCATAATCGTCGCCGGATTGGAGTTCACCAGGATCGAGATGACTCCTTCCTCGCGCAGGGCCTTACAAGCCTGGGTGCCAGCGTAGTCGAACTCAGCTGCCTGGCCGATGATGATTGGGCCGGATCCAATGACGAGTACTTTTCGAATGGGGGGATGAGGAAAGGTCATGTCTTACTCTCGCACATCTCGATAAAGCGGTCGAAGAGGTACTGGTTATCTTGCGGACCGGGTGCTCCCTCTGGATGATATTGAACGGAGAAGACCGGCCGCGATTCGTGCGCCAGTCCTTCGACCGACCGGTCATTCAAATTGATCTGACTGACGAAATAGCCATCGTCACCAGCGACGGAATCGCCGTCCACTTGAAACTCGTGGTTTTGCGACGTTATGTGGACTCGGCCCGTCCGCACGTCGAGAACCGGGTGGTTTCCACCGTGGTGGCCAAATCGAAGTCGACTCGTCTCGGCCCCGATCGCCAGTCCCAAAATCTGGTGTCCGAGACAGATTCCGAGAATCGGAACGTCCGTCCCGATCAGTCCTCGCATCGTGTCGACGCTCGTCGTCAGGCGAATTGGATCGCCTGGGCCGTTCGAGACGACGATTCCATAGGGGTTCAGCGCGAGAATGTCCGCTGCCGATGCGTCGAATGGCACGACCGTGATCGACGCGCCGAATCGACTAAGCGAGCGAACGATGTTCTCTTTGACGCCACAGTCCACGACGACGATTCGCCGTGCCCCGCTTCCAACTTCGACAACCCGCTCCTGATTAACTGGAATTGACGCCTCCGATACCAGGTCGGTCTGGCTAAGCGGCACAACCGAGCGCGCCCGCTTGACGAGCTCCGCGTCTGGTAATCCGTCCACGTCGTGCATCAATACTCCGCGCATCGTTCCGCGCGTCCGAAGCCGGCGAGTCAGGGCTCGGGTGTCGACATCACACAACCCGGGGATGCCGTTATCCTTCAAATACCGCGACAGCGACTCTTCCGAGCGCCAATTGCTCGGGTCGTCGTAATACTCCCGGACGATCATCGCGGAGATCCAGGGATGTCGGGATTCGCGTGCGTCAACCGATACGCCGTAGTTGCCAATCAGGGGGTAGGTCATCGCCACCATCTGGCCGCGGTAGGATGGATCGGTCGCAATCTCCTGGTAGCCGGTCATGCACGTGTTGAACACGATCTCGGCATAAGCGTCGACTGGTGCTCCAAACGAGCGGCCGTGATAGACCGCGCCATCCTCGAGGGCAAGGACGGAGACCGTCATTCCGGCACCTCGTCCCCGGACAGCCGACGTCGAGCGGCGGCGGCGACAAAAACAAACTCTCCCCGGCATACTGTCGCGGATACCTGTCCGCGAAGGCGCTGTCCGGCAAGTGGAGTGTTCTTGCCTTTTGACGCGAATGTCCGCGGGTCGACTGTCCACGACGAGGCTGGATCGAAGAGACAGATGTCGGCTTCGACGCCGATCGCCAACGAGCCTCCAGACAGTCCGAAAGCGCGGGCTGGATCGCTCGTCAAGCGTTGGATCAGGAGTGACAGGTCCAGTGCACCTGATTCGACCAGTCCAAGCAGCGAGGCGAGTGCCGTCTCGAATCCTGTAATCCCAAAGGCGGCCGACCCGTATTCACACATCTTGTCGACTTCCGAGTGGGGAGCGTGATCCGTGCCAATTAGATCTAATGTCCCGTCCCGAATCGCGGCGACAAGCGCCTGACGATCTGATTCACTACGAAGGGGCGGATTGACTTTGGTCGAGGTGTCGTACATCTCAGCCGCGACTCCGTTGGGACGCCAACCGGCGACCCACTCATCCGTCATCGTGAGGTGGTGGGGCGTCGTTTCCGCGGTGAACTCAATCCCCTTCTCGCGCGCTCGGCGGATCAAATCCACGCCGCCGGCCGTCGTCACGTGAGCGAGGTGAAGCCGGCCATGGGTCAGCTCGCACAAGGCGAGGTCTCGTGCGATCATCACTTCCTCGGCGACGCCGGGCCAACCCTTTAACCCCAGCCGGGTGGCGACTGGCCCCTCGTTCATAACACCGTCCGCCGATAGCGATGCATCTTCCTCGTGAACCATGATCGGACGGTCCACCAGTCGACTGTACTCCAGGGCGTGCCGCATCAGGCCGCTGTCTTCGATCGGACGACCATCGTCCGAAAACGCGATGGCTCCAGCCTCCGCCAAATCGACCATTTCCGTTAGCTCTCGACCGCTCATCGCCTGAGTGACGGTTGCCAGGGGATAGACCCGGACGACTCCGGTGGAACGGGCGGTGCGCCGAACGTATTCGACGACGGCTCGAGAGTCGACTGGTGGATTCGTGTTCGCCATCGAGCAAATCGAGGTAAAGCCGCCTCGGGCAGCGGCTCGCGTGCCAGTTGCAATTGTCTCCTTCTCTTCCTGGCCTGGATCGCGGAGGTGACAGTGCAGGTCGACCAGTCCCGGGCAAATGACTAAGCCGGTTGCGTCTACGACAATGAGCCCTCGACGCCCTTCCGGAGGAAGGGCCGGCGGGGTCAGGTCGGCGATTCGTCCGGCCCGTATCCAGATGTCGGCGATTCGGTCGACGTCACGCGATGGATCGATGACACGACCACCGGAGATGAGGATATCCGGTTCAGAGCTTCTCATTCAGGCAACTGCCTCCCCCACGTGCTCCCCAGCCAGGAGATACAGTAATGCCATCCGAATCGCGACGCCATTCGTGACCTGTTCTTCGATCACCGATTGAGCGCCTCGCGCGACGTCGGCGGCAATCTCGATACCCTCGTTCATAGGCCCGGGATGCATCACCAGGACGCCCGGACGGGCTCGTTCGACCCGTTCGCGGGTCAGCTGATAGAGACGCACGTATTCTCGCAGACTTGGCAAAAGACCAGCTTCCTGGCGCTCTTTCTGAATTCGCAGTGCCATGATCACGTCGGCGTGTCCGACGCATTGGTCGAGGTTGTAACACACTTCCACTGCTGGCAGACCAGCTCGGTGGCCGTTGGCACCGAAGTTTGGAAGAAGGGTGGGTGGACCGCAGAGAATCACCCGCGCTCCCATTCTCGTCAGACCCCAGATATTCGATCGAGCGACGCGGCTGTGGAGGATGTCGCCGACGATCGCGACGGTCAGTCCATCAATGCGTCCGAGTTTTTGGCGAATAGTGTAGGCATCGAGTAAGGCCTGGGTTGGGTGAGCGTGCCAGCCATCTCCGGCGTTTACGACTGATCCTCGAAGATGCTGGGCGATGAGATAGGGAGCGCCGGCGAGCTGGTGACGAACGACGACGATGTCCGCACCAAGTGCCTGAAGCGTCCGAACCGTATCGACGAGGGACTCGCCTTTTTCGACCGAGCTACCCGATGCCGAGACATTCACGACGTCAGCGGACAGATTCTTAGCGGCCAGCTCAAAGGAGATGCGCGTTCGGGTACTGGGTTCGAAAAATAGATTGATGATCGTTTTTCCTCGAAGCGGGGGCACGCGTCGAATCGGCCGCGACAGAACTTCCCGCATTGCGTCGGCGGCGACCATGACCTGGTCGATCTCGTCGGCGGTGAAGTCGTCGAGGTCCAGAACATCTTTTCGGTTCAACGATTACCTCCACCACGGCCCAGGCGCCGACGAATCACGACCTCGTCGACGCCGTCGGTCTCTTCCAGCCGGACCTGCACGTCCTCGTCGAGCGCAGTCGGAACGTTCTTGCCAACATAGTCGGCTCGAATCGGCAGCTCGCGATGACCTCGGTCGACCAGCACCGCGAGCTGCACCCCTTTTGGCCGGCCAAAGTCCATAATCGCGTCCAATGCGGCCCGAACCGATCGCCCGGTGTACACGACGTCGTCAACCAAAATCACGTACTTTTCGCTCAACGACACCGGAACCTGGGTTCGACCCAGACGCGGCTGGAGCTTGCGCTCGGCAAGGTCGTCGCGATATAGAGTTATGTCCAGTTCGCCAAGCGGGACGAGCGTCCCTTCAAGGTCCATCATTTTTGATTGCAGTCGCCGGGCGAGCGGCACGCCCCGGGTTCGAATTCCCACGAGAACGACTTTGTCGACACCTCGGTTACGCTCGACGATCTCATGGGCGATCCGGGCGAGCGCCCGTTGAAGATCGGACCCGGAAAGAATGACCCGATCAACGCCTCGGTCGCCAGGTTCCACGTCATGTACCTCCCAGACTGACGCCGAGATTCTGGGAAACCCGACCCAAAAAGAAAACCCCTCGCCTGCGACAGTACGCGGGCAAGGGGTTCTGAAGTACAAGCGTGTTCATCTAGTCACTACCCTTTCCGGCCTCACGGGACCGGTTTAAAGGCGGGGAACCGAACGCGATCCCCTCAACTGCTGGTTACCATACCATATCGTCTTGATCTTGACAAGCGAAGGGCTCTCGGCAGAGGCCGAGTAATCCGACACCTCAGTGAACGGTCTGCGTTGCATCCACCTTGGCTGGCTCGCCGGTCGCGATCCCCCGAAGAAATTCGGCGGCTGCCTCCGGCGTTGTGACGTTAATCATGATGCCCGACCCGAGCTCAAATCCGGCCGCGATTGCGAGCTTAGGAAGCAGCTCGAGGTGCCAGTGGTAGTCCGCGACCTGCCCGTCGTGGATCGGTGCCGTGTGAATGAAAAAGTTGAACGGGGGATCGTTCAGGCCCTGCTTCAAGCTTGATAGGAGACTCCGAAGTGCCTCGGAAAACCCTCGGCGATCGTCCGGCGACAAGTCCTCAAATCGCTCGGTATGCCATTTGGGGATGATCTGGGCTTCAAACGGTGTTCGTGAAGCGAACGGAGCATACGCGAGAAATCGCTCGTTCTCGAAAATGATTCGCTCGCGGGCGGCCGTCTCGGCGACGATCACCTCGCAATAGGCGCATCGGCCGTGTTCTTCGCGATACCGCTTGATCCCCGTCAGCTCCTCCTCGACGACCGGCGGAAGAACCGGAATGCCAAAAAGCTGGGAATGAGGATGTTCGAGCGAGGCACCGGCCTCTTTTCCATGATTGTTGATCAGCAGCAGGTATTTAAGAATCGGATTGTTTGCGTGCGCTTCCATCCGCTCGATCCAGGCGCGCACCATCAGGTCGACATCGTCGACCGGCAGCTCGGGAATGTCCTCGCCGTGGCTAGGATTGGTGATGATTACTTCGTGAACGCCAAGACCGTTCATTATCGTGTACGGGCCCTGGTGTTCGAGATGTAGCTCGCCAAACTCTGGCCCAAACGCGGGATAGAGATTCGGAACGACTCGAATATCCCATCCGGTTCCGTTCGGTGGTCCACCGCCAGGTCGGTAGGCAAGAACCTCCGGAGGAGTCATTGACTCGTGACCCGGACAGAACGGACATTGCGCTCCGGCCTGAACCGGAACCGCGGCGGCTCGGGTAAACGAGCTCGGTCGCTTGGCGCGATCCGTGGCAATCGCTACCCAACGTCCAGTGACGAGGTCTTGTCGCAACTGTGGCATCGACGTCCCCCAATATTAAACGGCGGCCGTGGTCAGCGCGCTCTGCCGGTGAAGGGTCATCGCCGTCCGGTACAGGTCGACATACCGACGAGCGGAAGCGTCCCAGGAGTGATCGGCGCGCATGCCTTTGATCTGAAGCTGACGCCAGGTGTCTGGATACTTGAAGTTCTCGATCGCTCGAATGACCGTGGTATAGAGGTCGATCTGGTGGTAGCGTTCGAAAGCAAACCCGTTTCCATCGGCAGACCGAGGATCGAAGTCCGAGATCGTGTCGGCAAGGCCACCGGTCAACCGGACGATCGGAATGCTTCCGTAGCGGAGACTGATCAGCTGTCCAAGCCCGCATGGCTCAAAGCGCGACGGCATAAGAAACATGTCCGACCCGGCGTAGATCTTTTGAGCCAGTGCGGCGTTGAATGTGAGAAAAATCGAAACGCGGCCGGGGTACTTCTGAGAGAACTGGGAGAAAATGTTGTGGTAGTGCTGGTCGCCGGTCCCCAGCAGAACGAACTGGGCGTCCGTGCACTCCATTATTGAATCGAAGCATGCCGCGAGAATGTCGAACCCCTTCTGGTCCGCCATGCGCGAAACCATTCCGAGTAGGGGCACGGCAGCGGATTCGGTTAGGCCGGCTTCCCGCTGGAGGGCACGTTTATTGATGGCGCGAGCCTCCAGGTGATCGATATCGAACACTTGCTCGATGTAACGGTCGGTCGCCGGGTTAATCTCTTCGAAGTCGACGCCGTTGAGAATACCGAAGAGCCGCTCTTGTCGGTCTCGAAGCAACGGGTCCAGTTTTTCACCGAATTCGGGCGTCAGAATTTCCTTGGCGTACCGTTCCGAGACGGTGTTGATCACGTCAGCAAAGTGTAATCCGCGGGCCATCAGGTCGACGACGTCGGCCAGCTCGCCAATCTGTGGATGATGTAGGAAACCGTATTCGTCGATACCGGCCACCTCCAGAATGCGCCAGCCAAACAACCCTTGATATTGGAGATTGTGAACGGTGAACACGGAACCGCAGTTTGCAAATAACGGATCCGAACGGTAAACCGTTTGGAGCCAGTTTGGGATGATGCCGGTGTGCCAGTCATTGCTGTGGACGACGTCGGGAGTCCAGCCGAGCTGACGAACCATTTCGAGGGCCGATCGGCAATACAGGACAAAACGTTCACCATCGTCCGGATACCCGTAAATGTTCTCGCGGTTCGTGAAGTAGGTGTCGTTGTTGACGAAGTACACCTTGACCCCGGGAATCATGTCCGTGACGAGGATCGACACCATTTCGGTGCCACCGTCCATGGGAACCGGAAATGGCTCGACGACTTCGGTCATATTGAATCGAGCGGGGTCAATCCTTCCGTAGCGGGGCAGGACGACTCGAACGTCGTGTCCTAGATTCGCGAGCGCTTTTGGCAGCGCTCCAGTCACATCGGCTAGTCCGCCGGTTTTCGCGAACGGAACCATTTCGGCAGAGGTAATCAGGATGTGAAGTGGCTCTGTCACCGTTAACATCTCCTCAACGAGAGGCGTCGGTCGTTCGTCAGCCAACCACTGGTCGATGAACGCGCGGCTGGATGCCTGCCATTGGGCAAATCTTGTGCCTCAGACGAGCTAGGGACGAGGAAGTCGACGACGAATACTGTCCAGGAAGGGCCGAATCAGGTCGAGCTGATCCGTCGCCTCGCGGGCAAAGCCTTCCATCAAGTCGGGAGGTGGGCGGCGCCCCTGTTGGTAGTAGTATTCGGCTGCTCGGCCGACGACGTAGGTACCGATGAAGGCAATTGC
>CAZBQK010000017.1:0-36256 GCA_964493975.1 uncultured Dehalococcoidales bacterium
GGGGGGAGCCCCCCCCGCGCGCCCGCGGGCCCCCCCCCGGCCCCCCTCCCCACAGCACCGCCTCCCCGCCCCTACGCGAGTCCCACCGAGCCGACTTGCACGCCGAGGGCGGATGGCCGATCGAACTCCGCCAACTCGGCCCGTATCAGACACCCTCTACCCGCTCACGTCCGCCGACGACGTTGGCCACGCGCGCCTTGCAGCAGACTTGTGCGCCAGATATAAAGCGAGGTCCGTTACCGTCGCTCCGAGGGCCACCGCACCCAGGAGAAGCAAGCGACCGTTCGTCGCTCCCGATGCCGCGGCGATTCCGACGGCCGCCGTGTCGGCGCCATCAGTCAGCGTGCGGGCTAGGAGCCACGGAGCGACGCGTCCACCGTGGAGCGTCGCGGAGAATATTCCGATTCCGCTCACGACGTCGCGAGCACTTACCGATCGGATAACGACGTCGGCAGCCGGCCCCTCGGCCATTGGAATTCCGAACAATCGAGCGAACGTTCTCGGAAAAAACAGGGGAACCGCGCCAAAGAGGACTGTCCCGATCCCCAGCGCCATTGTCAGTCGTCGTAGCAAGCCATCCGAGATCATCGTCTTATCGCCTCCCTCCGCGAGTGCCGGTTAGGTCGTTCCGGCGAGCGCGCGTTCGGCCAGCACGAGCGCTCCGTACAATCCGGCCTTTTGCCCCAATTCTGACGGGACGACGTACGAATCGATGCGCTCGACAATCTCCGGTGAGTTGACGTAACCATTGAGCACAGCCGCGAGACCACGTCGAATCTTCGGCAGCAGGTGAGTCTGGTGCATCACCCCGCCGCCGAGAATGATCCGTCGCGGTGACAGCGTGACGACGAACGTGCTCAAGCCATACGCAAGGTAGCGCGCCGTCAAGTCCCAAATCGGGTCGTCAGAAGGAATCTCGGGGACCGGTCGACTGGCGCGCGCCGCGATGGCCGGGCCGGACGCTAATCCCTCGAGGCAGCGTCCGTGGAAGGGGCAGATGCCCGGAAACGAGTCGCCGTCGATTACCGGCATGGGAATGTGGCCCATTTCGGGATGGACGAGACCGTGAATCGTTCCGCCATTCACCAGAACACCGCCGCCAATTCCGGTGCCGATGGTCAAGTACAGGAGTGGCTCGATGCCGACCCCGGCCCCCCAGCGCGACTCGCCAAGGACTGCCCCATTGACGTCGGTGTCCCAACCGATGGGGACGCCCAGCCTCCGAGACATCGGCGACACGATCCGAACGAAGTCCCAGCCAGGTTTCGTCGTCGCGACGGTTCCCCCGTAGTCCGGAGAGTTTCGATCCAAGCAAATCGGTCCAAACGTGGCGACACCGACCGCGGAAAGCGCGAGACCTGGTCTCGGCCGCTGAAGAAAATCGATGACGCCGCCGATCGTTTCGTGTGCGTCAGCCGTGGGAAGAGTGATCTGATCGATCACGTCGGTCGGTCCCGTACCAATCATCGCGACGAACTTTGTCCCGCCGCCTTCAACCGCGCCGAGTACTCGTTTAGTCTCCACGGTCACGCCCCTGCTGTCATTCCGTCGGCACATTATAACCCGCACCACGGAGTGCCTTTGCCGATGCCGAGGTCGGTAACTGGCCGCTGATGCTTTATTTCTTGAGCACGTGCCAAAGGTCAGACCGGTCGGAGTCCCCGCCAAGCTGGACGATTCGATCGGCCGCGACCCCCTTGGCGAGCAAAGGTTCGGCGATGTCGTCAAATAAGTCGGGAACGTAGGATCGAATGCAGCGACAGTCCTCGACTGCCAGAATATCGCTTGCCGCGACGGCGGCAGGCACGAGGCTTGACTGGCCGGATCGTAGGTCGAGAGTTGAGTGCACCTCGCCGCCGCGGACGCGAAGGGTTCCGTCGAGAACGGTGACGATGCTGAGGCGGCTGCCAGGCAAATCCAGCGCCGCGCCACTCGGCAGATCGAGGAGCTCCGCCGCGAAGTACCGACACGCGCCGAGCAGCCGACGCCGATACGCGCCTTCATCCAGCGTCACCGGGTCGATCTTGTGCCGACCTAACGCCCGGAGGTCGGTCACTTCGGCCCCCTTGGCTAGATGCAGCTCACGGCGAACGTCGCCAGCCGTTCCCCGATCCCAATCGTACAGACGGTAAGTCAGGTCACACGATTGCTGAAGCTCAAAGATCACGATGCCGGCACCCAGAGCGTGGATGATTCCCGGGGTATTGATCAAGACGTCGCCTGGGCGAACGTCCACTTGCTCAAGCTCGTCGATAATCGAAGGCCCAGCCAACAGCTGGGTCACCTCCGAGGGCGACAGATCTCGCCTCAAGCCGTGAAATACCGACGCCCCATCCGACGCGGCCAGAACGTACCACATCTCGCATTTGCCATATGGCTGACCTTCGCGCGATTGAGCGTAGTCATCGTCAGGGTGAACCTGGATTGATAGGTTTTCGCGAGCGTCAAGGAACTTAACCAGAAGTGGAAAATCGCCGGGCGCTCCCCCGGCCGGTACTCCCTCCAGGATGTCGGCCGGGGATGACGCGAAAAGCTCCTTCAATGTTTTTCCGGCGAGTGGTCCGTTCGTAACGGACAGTCCATCCCAGATAACCCAAACTTCGCCTACCTTTTGTCCGTCCGGCACCTCGTCCGGAAAGAATCGGGCAAGCGAGTTGCCACCCCAGACTTTCTCGACGACGAGAGGCGCGAGAATTAGTGGATAGTTAACCCGTGGGGGTCCGTCTTCCTCCAATGAGGGTCTCCTTACTTAGGTCTCGAGGTGAATCCCCGACATGTCTGCGAGTTCGGGGCGATCCGTTCGTCCCTACGCTATAATAC
This sequence comes from uncultured Dehalococcoidales bacterium, assembly GCA_964493975.1. GTDB lineage: Bacteria > Chloroflexota > UBA6077 > FW602-bin22 > CADDYW01 > CAZBQK01. The sequence goes on from CAZBQK010000017.1 coordinate 2,821, forward strand.
CGACAATCGCCATTCCTATCCGCATTCACTTGGTTTTGGGCGAGATCGGAGCCGGCTCGGTGCGTTGTTCCTTCGTTCACTTTGGCGACGTTCATCTCGGCACGCAACAATACGACTCGCCCGAGCGGCTCAATGACTTTGGCCGCGCCTGGCTGTACGCATGCGAGTACGTTGCAAACGCGAAACCGGACTTCGCGATCTGTACCGGCGACCTCTTCAATCGGTTCTCGATTAATCCAATCACTTTTGACCAGGCGTACAGCGGACTTGGCATCCTGCGGGAGGCCGGCGTACCGATCGTCGACATCCAGGGTAACCACGACCGTGCCCGATACGGAGAAGCCAAAACCTGGTTGCATTCGCTCGCCGATCAAGGATTGCTGACCCATCTCGACGTCAGCAGCACGGTAGACGGTCCCCGGCTCAGCCGCGTGCCCGCGGGAAGTCATAGTGGGAACTTCGTCGAGTGGGGCGGCTGTCGAGTTCTCGGGGTTCGGTATCTCGGTGCATCTACCGAACGATTCCTTCAATCGATTGAACCCGAGCTGGACCGACTCGGTCGTGACGCGTTCACAATTTTGGTGCTCCACGCGGGACTCGAAGGAATAATTCCCGGCCTGAATTCAGAGCTGACCGTCTCGGGCCTCGAGCGACTTCGCGAGAGGGTCGACTACGTCGCGTTAGGACACATTCACAAACATTTTGCGGTGGGGAAGCTTGCCTACAATGGCGGCAGCCTGGAGACCTGGGCCGCAAACGAATGGGGATGGTCTCGGGGACTTCTGCACGTCGACGTCGACACGGACCGATCCTCGGCGGTCAATTTTCGGATAGTTAATGTGCCCCGTCGGCCGTTCTCGATCGTCCGGGTCGACGTCGACGAATTCGCAAACCCGAACGCGCTACTCCAGGATGTCTGGACGAAGGTGCAGGACGAACGAAGGAATCTCAACGCCGATGGCCCGGTCGTGATCCTGAGCCTTCGCGGCCGATTGCGCTTTGACGCGACCAGTTTGCCCATTAATAAGCTCGAAGACCTTTGTCGGCAAGTCCTCGATCCAATCGTGCTCCAGGTTCGCGAGCAGTTCGAAGGCCGCGAATTTGTCGACGAAGAGCAAGGACTATCGGACCAGCCGCTCGACCGGGGTGCCTTGGAGCGATCGATCCTCCAGGCCCGCTTCGCCCAGGACGAACGCTACGCGCGTTCGGCCGCGAAGCTAGCAGGCCTGGCGACCGACCTCAAGGAGCGTGCGTTACGCGATGATGACGGGCCGACCCTTTTGGGCGCGCTGCGCTCCGGTGGCGGAATCGACCTGAACCGAGACAAGGAACCTCAATCGGATCTGGTGCCAGTGAGCAACGAGGCGACATCGTGATCCTACGTGAGATTCGGCTCGAGAACGTTAAGTCGTACGGCAGTCCGGCCGAGACAATTCGATTGGCCCGCGGGGTCAACGCCATCTCTGGACAAAACGGAGCCGGAAAATCGACCGTGCTCGAGGCAATCGGAGCGACCCTTTTCCAATACTTGCCGTATCGGCAGGAAGTATTCGTGCGCGAGGGCGAAAGCACGGGAACGATCGCCGTCGTCGTCGATTCGCGCCTCGACGGAAGAACCTACGAGATCGTTCGCCGGGTTGGTAAGGGTGCGACCCAGTACGTGTTCGATCCAGATCTTGGCCAACAGATCGCGCGCGGCGAAGCCGACGTCGGTCGCTGGCTGCGCCAACATCTCGGCGTCGACGGCGACGTCGACCTGAAATCGCTCTTCCTTGACACCGTTGGTCCTCCCCAGGGAACTCTTACCGCCGCGTTTCTCGAGGCGGCAACGGTCCGCCGAGCGAAATTCAATCGATTGTTGCGGGTCGAGGAGTACGAGGAGGCGTTCAAGAAGCTGAGCTCCCTCGAGTCCGCGATCGAGTCCGAGCGCCGGGACCTCAAGCTGAAAATAGCGATCCTCGAAGGTCAAACGAAGGGACGATCCGACCTCGAGCTCCGCCACGCCGTCAAGCGCGACGAACAGGCCAGCCTTGGCATCCGACTTGGCCGATTGACTGCCGAGCGCGAATCGCTCGATCGGGTGCTAGCGGATTTTGAAGAAGCGAGCAGGCGCTGGAACGCGGCCCGGTCGGCCCTCGACCTAGCGGCGGAGCGGGAGCGGAACGCCCTGGCAGTTGCGATTCGGGCGCGCGAGGAGGTCGGTGCCGCGCGGGAAGCTGCCGCCACTTGCGCTCGGACCAGGTCAGCTCGGGATACCTACATCCGGCTCGAGATTGACCTGATGGAACAGGAGCGCCGCCGACTGGAGCGCGATCGTCTACGCGACGCGAAGCACGACCTCGATCTTCAGCAGAACCGCCTTCGAAGCGACCTTGACCGACTGGGCGCCGAGATCCAGCGTTGCGAGCAGGCCGCTCGTCGTATCGCCGAGCTCGAGGCCAAAATACCGGAACAGGACGCCGCCGAGGTCCGACTATCCCTCGCGCGTGACGCCATGCGAGAGATCGAAGACTTGCGGAAGCGCCTCGCCGCCATTCGAGATCGGGGAACTCGCGCCTCCGACCGGTTCGCTCGAAGCGAGAAAGCCCTCGACTATGCGGCCGGCCAACGAGCGATTGCCGACGATCTGGATGCTCGTCGACAGCGTCACGAACAGACGGCGGGCGCCCTCGTCGAAATAAACCGGGCCGAAGGCGAGCTTGCCCTGCTGCGTTTGGCCATTCAGGACGAAGATCGGCGCGTTTCATCGATTCGTGAGCGGTTTGCCACACTCGAGCGCCAGCTCCGGGAGGTGGCGACGGCGACCAGAACTCTGGTTCCGCTCGTCACGATCGAGGCACGCTTTCGTGAGGTTACCGAGGAGCGTGCCTCGGCCTCTTCGCGTCTCGGTCATGCTGAGAGCACCCGGACTCAGGTAGCCGACGGGCTCTGTCCGTTTCTGCGGGAACCCTGTCGAAACCTCCGACCCGGCGTGACCTTAGATAGCTACTTCGAAGGCGAAACCCGTGAATGGAGCGCCAAATTGGCGCGGATCAATGGCGACTTCACTCTCGTCGAGCGGCAATTGCTCGAGGCTCGGACGATCGAGCAGCGGCGCGCGACTGCCGAGCAGTGGCAGATCGAGCGGGATTCCCTGGCGCCCGAGCTCCAGGCCGCCCAGGGACGTCTGACGGAGCTGAGCCGAAGGTTCCAGGCCGCGACGGCCGTCGCCTCACGGCGAACCGAGACCGGGCGGAACGAGCAGTATGCCCTCGCGGCCATGCGTGAGGCGGAACGCGCGGTGCTCGACGTGTCGAGGCTTCCCGATCTTGAAAAAGAAGTCGATGACGCTCGGGAGGAGCTCACCCAGGCGCGGGCCGAGTGGCTCGCGACCCGAGACCGTCTTGGCAATTCCGACGCGATCGAAGCCGAGCTACGTCTGGCCGCTGCCGCTGCCGACGCGGTCGGGCGTCCTCGGGAGGCGGTCGCGCACTTCCAGGCCGACGCCGCCCGTCTGTCGTCGCTACTTTTGGAGCGCGACGACCTCGCCGCTAAGCTCGAAACGACTAAACAACAGGCGGTCCAACACGACGAGGCGTTGGCGCACTTTTCCGACCTCGATCGGAAGATCGACGAGCTGCGGACCGCTCGAGAGACGCTTCGACCCCGATACGAAGAATTTATCGCCGCGGTCAACCTGGCCGAGAACCTCGACGCGCGCGTGAAGGTCCTGGACGAGGCCGAGGGCATCCTCGTCGCCGCGCGTGACGTGTCCGCTCGAGCGCGACACGAGGTCGATCGGGCAGCGGAGGACTACGACGAGACTCACCACCAGGCAAGTCGTCGGCGACGGGCCGAGCTGGATGCCGAAACCGGCCAGGTCCGAGCCCAGATCGAGCATGCCAGTGACGAAATTGCCCGTCTGGACAACGCGCTCGCCGAGATCGGGGCGCTCGAGAGTCAGCTATCCTCGTTGCGGATCGCGGCGGACCGGATTGAAGGCGAGAGTAACCTCGCCGGATCGATCCGACAGGCCATACGCGCAACCGGGCCGGAAATTACCCGCCGCCTTTTATCGGGTATAAGCCGACTGGCAACCAACATCAACGCCGATATTCTCAACCAGTCCGGAATCGAGCTCGAATGGACGGCGGACTACGACATCGTCACGCGCCGTCAAGGCGAGTCGCGGGGATTCGCTCAGCTGTCGGGCGGCGAACAAATGGCGGCAGCGCTGGCCGTCCGAATGGCAGCCATGCGGCTTCTGAGTAACGTCAGGGTGGCGTTTCTGGACGAACCGACTGCCCACCTGGATCAATCACGGCGAGCGAACCTCGGGGACCAGGTTCAACACCTTCAAGGCTTCGACCAGCTGGTGGTCATTAGCCACGACGATACCTTTGACGGCCTCTTCGGCCACGTTGTCCGGATCACGATGCAAGATGGTCATTCGCGCGTATCGGATGATGGCTAATGCTGTATCCCCTTCGAGTGGCCGGCCAGCTCGAGGCCAGTTTGGAGCGGTTCCAGAATTTCGCCGAAGACGAGCGTCACGCTTTTCGCGCGTTCGACCGGGCGATTGAGCGGCTGGAAAGGTTAGATTCGAACGAACTTCTTGCCCTCCTCGCGGCAGCCAATCGGCCAGGCGCCTTACCCAGCGAGGAGTGGAGCGACGAAACCGGCCTGTTTCTTCGGTTTCCCCAGAAATTTCCCCATCACCGATCCGCCCGAGAATGGGCGCTCGAACGGATTCGTGGCGTCCGAACCTTCGCGGTAGACGGAAGCGAGATCAAGCCGACGAAGGACTACTCCCTTCCGGTCGCCGCGATTCAGATTGCCTGGTTTGATAATCCTCACGACGCGAGCGGTCGCTACATCAAGGACGTCGCGTTCGAGATCGTTCACCCGGAGGAGCTGACCGGCGAGCACGGCGATGGCTTTGGAGTTGTCGACCAGATGCTAGCCCTGCGCCGCTTTCACGGCGAGGTCGACCACCTTATCGAGCGAATGCGTCGCGCCGCCCCTCGATCGCCAACGTCCCGGCCGCCCGTTGCGTTTTTCGACGGGAGCCTTGTCGTCAGTTTTGCTGGCGCAATGATGGAAACGATTGGCGCGGAGTACATCGATGGGATCTGTCGCCTGGTGGACGAATCGGAACGAACCGGAGTACCGGTCGTCGGATTCGTCGACACCTCGCTCGCGAAAGATCTGGCGACCATGCTTGCCACCGTCGGCGACCTCCTGGCGACGTCGCGCGTGCCGGACAGTCGAGTGATCGGCGAGCACCTTCAATGGGGGGACCGGACCCGAGCCCTCGTCTGCGCACGCTCCGACGTTCTCCACCGGTACCGTAGCGCCGACGCCCGAGACCTTTCGAGCGAGATCTGTTTCACGTACTTGAAGACAAATGGTCAAGCGCCTCCGGCGCGCCTGGATTTCCCTCGATGGATCCTCCGGGCCGGTCTCCTCGACCACGTCGTCGACGTCGTCCGAGCCGAAACGATCGTGGGAAATGGCTATCCCTACTGCATCGAAGCCGCCGACGCCTGCGCCGTTCTCGGATCGAACGACCGCGAACACTTCTATCGACTAATCCAGGAATTCGCGGCAGGGCACTCGCTCGATCTGCGGGTCGTCCCCAAGGCCGCGAGTAAGCGCCGACGACGGGTTTAACGTCCTGACCCATTGCTTCCATCTGGCTCGATCGAGTAGCATCGAGCCGACCGCCCGGCTGGATTGGGGCGAGGACGGAAGGCATGGAGATTGGTCGCATCGTCGGCTCAAACGATCAGACTGATTACCTCGTTCACGTGTATTCCGCCGGCGACGTCGAGTCGCCACCTGACCCGAATGCACGCGGGTTTGGCCAATTCGTTGGAATACCAATTGACGACGACACCCTCGTCGGGGTCATCTACACGACTCAGCTGATCAACCCAGCCTATGGCACTCTCGGACCTCGGCTGAGCACGGAACAGGAGCTCCCGGTCTTTAGTCCGGACTATCTACCGGAAACCGCCACCGTTGTTGGCGTAGCGCTCGTCGGTACAATCCGTCGCGAGGGCGGCCGAGTAACCTACGAACATGGAACTCCGAGCGTTGCCTCGACGATCGACGTGTCGGTGCGACTGCTGTCCGAGGAGGAAGTGCTTGCTTTTCACTTTCCCGAAGGGCGCCTTCGCCTGGCCTATTTTCCCCGGCTCTTAGCGCGATCGTTTCCAAGCCTACCGGATCTACTTTGCGCCATCATCGATCGGCTCGCATTGGCGAATCCCGACGAGCGCGAACGCCTCGACGTTGCCCGCCGGAACATTCGCTGGCGGGCGTTGGTAGGCACCCAATGAAACTGGATCCGGCTCTGGTTCTGAATTCGCTCCTCGCGGCCGAGGACGGGCCCATCGGAACCGCCAAGGGTCCGAGCGAAAACCCACTCGAGTACCTTTTCGTGAGTCCCGACCCGGGCAACGTCTTAAAAAGCGGCGAGTTTGTTTACTATCGCGATCCGTCCGATCCCCTCGCCCGACCAATCTTCGGAAGAATCGTGGAGCGACGCCCGCTTAGGTCGTATCCGGACGAATTTATGGCTAACCCCGCGGTCAGTCCACGCTCGATCGCCGAAGTTTTTGGGTTTGACGACGACCCCGAGCTTCACGAAATCGCAGTCCGTACCCTTGGCTTTTTTGACCCGCGGATGGGCGCCTTCGTCAACCCGCGCGTCCCGCCGCGGGTCGGCTGGGCGATTCACCTTGCTACGAACGCGATGCTCGGTAGCGTGCTCAACAAAAGCAATCCGGGTGAGGTCGGCGGCATCCACATCGGATCGCTCCTGAGTCGTGGCGAGAATGGCGTGCCAATCGCCCTGGCGGGTCGCGACTTCACCTCGACCCATCTGGCGATCCTTGCCTCCACCGGGGCCGGAAAGAGCTATCTCGCGGCAGTGCTCGTCGAAGAGCTGATGAAGCCACATAACCGCGCTTGCGTGCTGATCGTCGATCCCCACGCCGAGTACCACACCCTCGCGGACATGAGCCGCCACCCGGCTTTTCAGGCGTCAGACGGCTATCAGCCGGTCGTTCGGGTCATGCGCCCGAAAGACGTTCACGTCCGCTTCTCAACGCTGCGGGTCGGCGATTTTCGGAGCCTGCTAGACCTGAGCGATCGAATGGAATACGTCCTGGAGCAGGCGCACCGGCGCCTTTCGAATCGCCGGCGCGAGGAGGCGGGAGCCGGAGACAGCTGGACTCCCGATGATTTGATTCGCGAGGCCCAGGCTTTCGCCGCCCAAAAGAGGGGTGAAGACGACGCGCTGGACCTGCGCAGCAGTGCCGCGGCGCTCGAGTGGCGAATTGCCCAGCTTCAGCGCAACGCCCAAATCCTCGACGATACCCGCCATCTCGATCTGCGGGCCCTCTTTCAACCGGGTCAGTGCACCGTTTTGCAGCTCGACGAAGTGGATCGCCGGGAACAAGAAGTTGTCGTGGCGGTCTTGCTGCGCCGCCTTTATCAGGCCCGGCAGGACACCGAGCGCGGTCGCTCCCGGGCGGGATCCGATTTACATCTACCCTACCCGGCCTTTGTCCTCCTCGAGGAGGCCCATCATTTCGCGCCGGGGGGAGACGGTGGAAGTCGGGTCGTCAGCGCGGAGATTCTGAGGACCATTCTCGCCGAGGGGCGGAAATTCGGGGTGGGGGTGGGACTCGTCAGCCAGCGGCCGGGAAAGCTCGATCAGGACGTCCTATCCCAGTGCATGACCCAGATCATGCTGCGGATCGTCAACCCGATCGACCAGAACAACGTCGCGGCCGCGGTCGAAGGCGCAAGCCGAGATGTCCTCGACGAGCTTCCAGCGCTATCAAAGGGCCAGGCGATCGTCGTCGGAGCCAGCGTTAACGCGCCGGTCCTCGTCGCTGTCCGCGAGCGCCACACTCCCCACGGCGGCCAGGACCAGGATGCTCCTCGTTTGTGGGTCGACTACAGCAATCCGCTCCGCCGAGCCGAACGGGAGCGAGACGAGGCTCCCGTCGCCACCGAGCCGCTTGTCGATCCTAGATTTGCTCCGGAGCGACCGAGGCTGGTTCCCCGGAAGCCGCCGGAAGAGATGACGTTCGAAGACTTTTTCGGGCCGGCCACGAACGGACAGAAATCGCCAGACGACTAAATCGTTCCTGACTGGAGGAGCGTCTAAGTCCTAGCGAGTTGGGCTTCCAGGCCGTCGAGGATGGCTTGGAGGCCGAACTCGAAGGTGTTGTCGGGTGCCGCGCCGTAGTCGGCGGCGGCTGTTTCGAGGCGGGTGCGCAACCGTGGGAACTGCGTCGCGATCTCGCGGGCTTTCGCCATGCTGTCGCGCATTAGCTCTTCGGCGTTACCGCCATCGCGGCTGAGCCGCCTGGTGAGCGAGGCCGCCGCGGCTGAGCCGAGGGCGTTGCCGAGCACGAAGGTGAAGACGGTGGCCGCTGCCTGGTCGGCCCGCGCGCCGGTGAATCCGGCCGCCTCATAGACGGCGAGGAGGTGGTCATCGTGGCGGGCCTTGCCGGGGCCGAACACCAGGAAGGAGCCGAAGGCCTGCAGCAGCCAGGGGTGGCGGGTGAGCATCGCGTGCAGGTCGGTGGCCATATACGTGGCAGCCGTCCGCCAGTCGATCGCGGTCAGGACGGGCAGCGAGATCTCGTTCCACACCAGGTCGCCGGCGAGGGCGATGAGGTTGCCCTTACTGCCCACGTGCCAGTAGACGGCGGTGGCCGCCGAGCCCAGCCGCTTGCCCAGCGAACGCATGTTCAGGCCTTCCAGGCCTTCGGTGTCGAGCAGGACGATAGCAGCCTTGACGATCTGTTCGCGGGTCAGCGTGTCGCGCGGCATGCGCCCATTATAGGGCACCGGGCGTCGGCTTGCACACAGTTCAAGAAATCACTTGCACTGCGTTCAAGTCATGCCTTAACATTCCACTTGAACGCAGTGCAAGTCGCTGCGGAGGCCCTCGGGACCACCTCGGCGTCGTGCACGATACAGATGTGAAAAGGGGATTGGAATGTCACCCGACAAGCTGTCCGATGTCGTCGAGGCGACGGCCAAAGAGTTCGGCATCCCTGGCGTCGCTGTCGGGGTGTGGGCGAACGGCGAGGAGATCTACGCGTGCCACGGCGTGACGAGCGTCGACAACCCGCTGCCCGTCGACCGGGACACGCTGTACCTGCTGGGCTCAATAACGAAGACCTTCACGGCGACAGCGCTGATGCGCTTGGTCGCGGAGGGCCGGGTCGAGCTGGACGCGCCGGTGCGTCGGTATGTCCCCGAGCTCGTGCTCGCGGACGAGCAGACCGCGGCGAAGGTCACCGTGTTGCACCTGCTCAACCACACCTCGGGGCTGGGCTGGGGGGGCCACTTTGACACCGGTGACGGGGACGACGCCCTGGCTGGCTTTGTGGCGAAGATGGCCGTGGTGGAGCAGGTCGCGCCGCTTGGCGCCCGGGCCTCCTACAGCCAGGCGGGGTACAACCTGGCCGGGCGGATCTTGGAGAAGGTCACCGGTCTGACGTACGAGCGGGCCGTCGCCTCGCTCCTGTTTGAGCCACTGGGGCTGTCGCACAGTTTCTTCGCGCTCGGTGATGTCATGACTCGGAGGTTCGCCGTGGGGCACAACCTGGGCGAGGACGGAACGCTGTTCGTCGCGCGGCCGTGGAAGGGGTGGCGTAGCGGCAATCCCGGTGGGGGCCTCGCGTCCTCGGTGGCGGACCAGCTTCGTTGGGCCCGGTTCCATCTCGGGGACGGCCGCGCGGAAAACGGTGAGCGTGTTCTGCCCGCCGAGGCGCTGCATCGGATGAAGGAGCCGACGGTCGAGTTGCGAGGCAGCACGCTCGGCGACGCCTTCGGAATCTGCTGGTTCCTGCGCGATGTGGACGGCGTGCGCACTGTCGGGCACGGCGGGTCGTCGATCGGCCAGTTCGGCGAGCTGCTCACGGTGCCCGACCGGGACTTCGCCGTCGTCTCACTGTCTAACTCATTTCCGGACGGTATTCCCTTCAACAAGGCCGTCGTCCGTTGGGCGCTCGCGAACTACCTGGGGATGATCGACCGAGACCCGGAGCCGCTCCCTTATGACGAGGCGCGAGCCCGGCAGGTCGTGGGAAGCTACCAAAACGAAATGATGGTCTTCATCATCCGGACCGATGGAGCAGTGCTGACCCTCGAGTCCGATATCAAACCGGAGATCCGGGCTGCGGCCAAAACCGAGCTGCCCCCCGGCTACCCGCCAGCTGAAATCGGCCTGCTCCCCGGCGACGGGGACGAGTACATCATCACCAACGGCGGTTTGAAGGGGCAGCGCGGCTTCTTCACCCGCGACGAGAGCGGCGCGGTCGTGGGACTCGACCTCGCCGGCCGTTTGGCCAACCGGGTTCCAACGGCCCCCAGGTGAAGCCCGGTATCCGATCTCGCACGGGTCGGGACCTCAAGCATTGCGTCCGGGTTCTCAGACAGACCCACGAATTCGACAATACGGATTCTAGCGCCGCGTGAAGAACTGGAGGGCGAGACGAATGCGCTCTTCGAGCTCGACCTCGCGATCCGCGGGAAGGCTTCGGAGCGCGGCCTGGGCATCGTTCAGCGGGTAACCAAGACCGACCAGGGCCTCGACGACGTCGGAGTCGACCGTTGCAATCGGAGCGAACGTGCCAGCCTCCGGAGCGGTCAGCTTTCCCCGAAGCTCGAGGATCAAACGTGACGCCAGCTTTTTCCCGATGCCCGGGATCTTCGTCAGGTTGTCGAGATTCTCGCTCGCGATTGCCTGACGCAGCGACGCGCTCGGCGCCGCTGACAGCATGGAAAGCGCAACCTTCGGCCCAACGCCAGCCACACCCAGTAATTGCTCGAACAGCGATAGATCGTCCGGTGAGAGGAAGCCATACAGCGCGACGACGTCTTCTCGAAGGTACAAATGGGTGATCAAGCGAACCGACTCGCCAAGCGGCGGAAGCCGGCTAATGGAGCTTGCTGGAACGGCGACGCGTAAGCTTATTCCGCCAACATCGACGATCACCCAGTCCGGCCCGTGCGCTTCGAGAGCGCCACGAACTGCCGCGATCACAGCGTCCTCCGACGCAGCGCGGGATCGCCGGCCGGCAGAACTGCCGCGATCGCATCCCGGGTCGAGGCACTATTCAAGTGACAGATGGCAATCGCCGCGGCATCGGCGGCATCGTCCGGCCGAAGCACGGCGGGTAAGTTGAGGAGAACGCGTACCATCTCTTGAATTTGCTCCTTCCGGGCCCGTCCGTAGCCAGTCACGGCCTCCTTTACCTGGAGCGGCGTATAACTGTAGACCGGCAGACGACGGTGGGCGGCCGCGAGAAGCGCGACACCGCGCGCCTGGCCAACCGAAAGCGCGCTGCGAACGTTTCGGTTGAAGAATAACTCCTCAACCGCGACGTCTGACGGACGATAGTCATCAAAAAGGCGAGCGAGCCCCTCGTACAGGATCGCTAGTCGCCCTTCGAGGGGAGTTTCACTCGACGTCACCAGCGCGCCGTGGGTGATAAGCGTCAGGGTCAATCCATCCTGTCGAACGACGGCGTACCCCATGAGGGCCGTCCCTGGATCAATCCCAAGCGCGCAGCGCGCCACGACCCCTCACTTGGAATACTGTTCGAGTACTCCATCCGGAATGTCTAGATTTGAATAGACCCTTTGAACGTCGTCGAGGTCTTCGAGGCGCTCGATCAGGCGCAAGACGCGCATCGCCGTCTCGTCGTCGGCCGACACGGTTGTCTTCGGCACCATCGTCGCTTCTGCGTTAGTAATGTGCAAGTGTTGCTTTTCCAACGACTGGCGGACCGGCTCGAGCTGGGTGGGCGCGGTGTAAATCTCGAGGACATCGTCTTCGGTTTGAACGTCGTCGGCGCCGGCGTCGATGGCCATGAGCGCGAGCTCGTCCGGGTCGCGATCGCCTACTTCGACCTCGACTACGCCGCGCGGCTCAAACAGCCAGCCAACGCAGCCACTCTCGCCCATATTTCCGCCACCGCCTTTAAACGCGCTTCGAACTTCGGCGGCGGCTCGATTCTTATTATCGGTCGCCACTTCGACCAGCACCGCGGTGCCACCGGGGCCGTACCCTTCGTACAGCGCTTCCTCGAGGACCGTTCCGTCACCCTGTCCGGTGCCCTTGAGGATTGCCCGGTCGACGTTGTCGGACGGGAGGTTCGACGCACGGGCGCGTTGAATCGCCATGCGCAGTCGTACATTCGCCTCGGGGTCGGGCCCGCCCGATCGGGCGGCAATCGTGATTTCTCGGGCCAACTTGGTGAATAGCTGGCCCCGCTTCGCGTCGACGGCGCCCTTTTGATGCTTTACTTTAGACCATTTACTGTGACCAGACATCTGCTCTCCTTTCTTTGAGCCGACGAGCCTCCGATCGCTCGGACGCCCGTTACCGTCTCGCAAAAATTAGCAGGCCGGGAGGTATTCTACCGCCCGGCATGACATACTTGAGAAACTATTGTATTAAAGAATTATAGCACGGGTGGCCTAGGCTAATCCGGCCGCCCGATGCGCCTGTCGCTGAGGCTCGGGAAGCCGAAATCCCCGGCAACAAGCAAGAATCCAGCGAATGGCTGGCTCGAGTCCGATTCGGTGGCCGATCGACACGTAGACCGGGGTGACGTTCACCCGAGTCCGAAGGGCCGCGCCGATGACCTCATGCTTATACTCAAGTGGTGACCAGTCGCCGACCTCCGGACCGACCGGAGCGTGTCTCCCAACGAGGATTGATTTTGCGCAACCGATCGTCGGAACGTCGAGCAGCAAGCCAATATGGCTGGCGATTCCCAGACCCCGAGGGTGAGCGATGCCCTGACCGTCCACGATCACCAAATCTGGTCGCGATTCCAGTGCCCGGGCGGCCTGGACGATCGCCGGAGCTTCCCGGAAGGTGAGAAAACCGGGGACGTAGGGAAAGGTTGCCGGCTGTTCGGCTTTTCGGGTCTCCACGACCGCGAGGTCCGGAAAGGCATCGACGACGATAGCAGCGCGATTGATGTCGTCCCGGACACTGACGTCGATGCCAGCTACGAGCCGAACTCCCGACGGGTTACCTTCGCGGATAACACGGGGGGATAGCTCGCGCTGGATCGCTCGGGCCTGGTCGGGAGTGACGTCCCACGAATTGAGCTCGTGAAGTTCCACGGAGCCATTGTACTCCTGAGCTTGAGCAGTGAGTTTGGCGCGGAGGCGATTGGCGTTGGTAGAACGGGTTCGCTCCAGATCCTCGCGAGGGCCAGAAGTGGGGTTAGGTGCGCCCGCGTAAGCCAGGGAAACACAATCTGAAGCAGAAAATCGTCAGCCGCAGTCGTTCGTTGCCGATACAGCGCCACGAGTCCTCCCCAGTCAACCTTGCCATTCGACGCCGACGACCGAGAATCCGTTTGTAGCGACCCGTCGAAGAAGAAGAAGAAGCAACTACTATGCCCGACGCGTTTCGTTCGATGAGATGAGCGGCGGTGAAATTGAAGGAAAAGGCATAGACGAGTAACATCGTATGGAAAGGCGCGACGGCGCGTCTGTCGATTCGGGGGGCGACTGTGCGGGACTTGCGTCGATTTGCGGTGATCCGAACGCGACTGCCCGATGCCGAAACTGCAACTTCTCCGGCAATCGCGCGATCGTTCCACGTTGGAACCACCGATCCGAAATTGACACCGAACCGTCGATTCCCGCGCGTTCGCATCGCCTTGACCTTGCTCGCTGCCGCCGTGATCCTGACGTCGTCAAATGGACCGACGGATTTCGATTCCCGCTTGACCGCCGTGGCCGCGACTCGGGGTTTTAACCTCGTGACCTGGGAAATTCGGACGCTCACGACGCGAATTGGGGAGGCGGTTCTCCACCCGACCCGCGACGACCAAATCGATCGGGTCCAGGAGTACCTGCGGTTGACGACGGCCGCGGACCGCGCGCGCCAGGATCGCGATGCGGCGTGGGCGCGTGAAGCCGTTGAGGGGTCTTCCGGACAGTCAGAGAAAGCCCAGGCCCGGGTGGTTGCTCTCGAATCGCGGCTGAACGATCTGCGGCCGAGCGTCGAATCGACGTTAAGCGCCCAGATCGAAAACGAGCTACAGCGCCAGGCTATTCGAACCGCGCTGATTACGTTCCAGGGGACCACCAGTCCGCCATTCGCTCGGCCCACGCTGATGCCCGGAGTGTTTTTTCAGCTCGGCACTCTACCGGACCTGCTCGTCGTCGCTCCTACCAACCGAATTCAGATTATCGATAGTGTCCTGGTTCAACCCGGACTGTCGCCAACGCAAATCGACCAACTGGAGACGAACGCGGACGGTCTCGGCGTGTCGTCGGTTGTGACTGGCATCGGCGGCCTCGCCGCGTATCCAAGCATGCTGCCGGATACGGGATCGGTACGTGACCTGCTTGTGACGGTGTCTCACGAATGGACCCATCACTACCTCGCGCTTCACCCACTGGGAATGAGTTACTTCAAAAGCTACGAAATGCGGGAGATTAACGAAACGGTTGCCGATATGGTTGGCCACGAGGTCGGACAGGCGGTCTACGACCGGACCTATGCCCCACTGGTCGCCCCACGCCCCCCGACCACGACGCCAACGGGTCAAGCTCCACCGACCCGTCCGGACTTTTGGACGCTGATGCGGGAAACCCGGGTGACCGTGGAGGGGTACCTTTCGCGCAATGATGTCGCTGGAGCAAACGCCTACATGGCCGAGCAGCGAAAGGAGCTCGCCCGGCAGGGGTACTTCGTTCGGAAACTGAATACCGCATACCTTTCGTTCTTTGGAAGCTACTCCGGCGGAGCAAATCCGTACGAGCGAAAACTCCGACTGATCCGCTCCCACAGTGCGAGCCTCGCCGACTTTCTCGCGACCGTGTCCGACATGTCTAATCCGAGTGACCTCGACCGAGCCCTCGCCAGCTAGCATATAGCCGCTAGGGTGGGCTGTCCCTTCCAGCTAGTCCGCTCCTCGTTGACGCGCCACGGGCGCCTGCCTATAATTCGGCAGTCAGCGAGTGAGAATGGTGGAATCGAGCCTACGTCAAGTGACTCGTCATCGCGAATCGCCGAGAACGATCGCAACGCCGGTGTTGCATATGTCCGCGTTCGGCGTGCTCCTTGCGCTTGCCATCGCCGCCACTTTGACTTTTCAGTTCCTACCAAGTCGATATGCTCTCAACGAAGGTGATGTCAGCCCGTATGACATCAAGTCTCCGGCCAAGGTAACGTTTGTCAGTCTCGTGCGAACTGCCCAGGAGCGCAAGCGGGCCTCCGCCGCGATTCCCGACGTGTATCGGGCGATCCAAGATGCCCCGGATCGAGCCCAAAGCGCCGCCGCGAACACCCTCACTCAGATCGGCCAGGTTCGACGAGACTCAATCGACGATGGGCAAAAAGCCGATAAAATTGGGCGAATGGTCGGACTGGACCTGACCCCACAAATCGCGTCCGATATCGTCAGCTTTAGCGACAGCCAATGGCGCGAAACGGTGACGACGACGTTACGCGTCGTGGATCGATCGATGCGGACAAAGATCACCACTCAACAGGTCACCGACGCCCGAAATGCCGTCGCAACGATGGTTGACCCCGGGCTGAACGATCGAGAGGCCTCGGCGGTCATTGCTCTGTCCCGAAGCTTTATCGGTCCAACCGAGGAAGTCGACCAAGCGGCAACGGCCCAGGCCAGAAAAGAAGCCGAAGACGCCGTCCAACCGATCCGAGTCACGGTGGAGAAAGGCGAGACCATCCTGCGCAATGGCGATGTCGTGGCGGCGACCGACCTGGAGAAGCTCGAAGCCGCTGGGCTACGTAACCCAACCGTGCAGTGGATGGAAATTCTCGCGATGCTCGCCATCGGCTTCGCGCTTAGTGCCATTGTCGCCTTATACGCCTATCAGTTTCAGCAGCACCTCGTCCTGAGCCCCCGACGCCGGTTGCTGCTAGGGGTCCTTCTCGTACTGCCGGTTATCGCTGCGAAACTAACGATTCCGGGCCGAGAGCTTTATGGATACCTATTTCCGATCGCTGCGGTCCCCATGTTGCTCACCATCCTCCTGGATGCCGAAACCAGTCTCGTCGCCACGTCGGTCCAGGCGGTTCTCCTCGGACTGGTAACAAATGGCGACATGGAGCTGGTCCTTGCGACACTTGTCGCGGGAGGCCTGGGTGCGATGTGGGTCAATCGGCTGGAACGGGTTAGCACGCTAACCAGCGCGGCGGCTATTGTCGCCGTTGCGAACTTTGGAATAATCGTGTCATTTCATGTCACAAGCCACGATCTCGACCTCCAACAATTGGCGCTATTCGGTTTTCTCGCCACGGTGAGTGGTGGACTGTCGGCCGCGCTCACTCTTGGTCTAGTCTCTTTCCTCGGACACGTATTTGGAATCGCGACCACGATGAACCTACTCGAGCTGGCTCACCCCAGCCAGCCACTCTTTCGGCGCTTGCTGACCGAGGCCCCCGGGACCTACCACCACAGCGTTGTCGTGGCGAATCTCGCCGAGCGAGCGACGGGAGTGGTCGGGGGAGACACCCTGCTTGCCAGGATTGGCGGCTATTACCACGATATTGGCAAGCTCACTCGGCCCTACGTCTTCATCGAAAATCAGATGAATGGGCAGAACGTCCACGATCAGCTCGACGCGTTCACCAGCGCGCGCCTCATCCTTTCCCACGTGACGGACGGCATCGACCTGGCGACAAAGCACGGGATACCTAGTCGGGTTCAGGACATGATCGCCCAGCATCACGGGACGATGCTGGTCCAGTACTTCTACTGGCAGGCAAGCCAGGGTGCGGAGCAACCCGTCGACGAGAGCGCGTTTCGCTACGGTGGGCCAAAGCCGCAGACTCGAGAAGCCGCGATCATGATGCTTGCCGATGGCGTTGAAGCGACCGTGCGCGCAAGCCGCGATCATTCCTCGGACAACATCGCGGCAATCGTCGACCGAATTATCCAGGACCGGGTAACCGGCGGTCAGCTGGACGAATGCGATTTGACTCTGTCTGACCTTCGAAAGATCCGCCAGGCATTCCTGTCTGTCCTACAGGGTATATTCCACCCGCGGATTGAGTACCCCGTCGACGTCACAAGGGCGACAACCGCGGTCGCCCACCCTCGATGACCGGCGATACGACGCCTTCCTCCCCCGGGGAATTGACTGTGAGCCTCAATCTTGACGTGGCCGCCCCATTCGAGGGCGAGGTCGATCCGGAGCTGCTTACGTCGGTGATTCGCAAGGCCCTGGAAGCCGAAGGAACGACCGGCGCGGTCGAAATTGGTGTCGTCGTGACCGGAGATCCGGAGATTCAGGAGCTCAATCGCGATTATCGGGGCATCGACGCCCCGACCGACGTTCTGTCGTTTTCCCAGCTCGAGCCAGGGCCGGGGCAGATCGATGGGTTTCCCATTCCCGCCGGGGAGGCACGTCTGCTAGGGGACATTGTCATTTCGGGCGATCGGGTCCGGTCCCAAGCAGCCGACTACGGTCATAGCCAACGCCGCGAGCTTGCCTACCTGGCAGTTCACGGGGTTCTGCATTTGCTCGGTTACGATCACGAAACAGATGAGGAAAAGGAACGAATGCGTCGTTCCGAGGAAAAAGCACTGGCATCGGTGCCTCGAGAGGCTTGAGGAACACCGATCGAGGGGGCGCTGCCTCTTACGCCTAGTTAAGCGGCAGCCCGACCGATTGATCGATTGCGTAGGATCAAAGCGACTAGAACGGCCGCTGAGGCGAGCGATCCAACGGCGGCGGCGCCGTAAACGAGCCGTCGCCCATCGGGAAATCGACTATCCGAGACGATGACGACGGGAGCGGCAAGAAGCCGCCGCCCCAGCTCGTCGACAAACTCAGGTGACGGCTCGACCACCGGTAGTCGAAGGGTCCAAGTGCTAACATCGTCGTCCGAGTTGTAGAACTCAGCTAACTGGGCGGCCAGACCTTCGCCGGCCGTCGTCACCCGTTCCGCCACCCGAGATACGAACCCCGCTACGGCCCAGTCATTCATGTCCTCGCCCCTTTCGTACGCCCCTCAGATTTCTGACGCACCATGTCGTCGCGGAGCCCCTTCACCGTCCGGTGGAGCAGAGCCTTGATCGCGCCTTCCGTACGCCCCATGATCGTGGCGATCTGTTCGTTCGACATTTGCTCCGAGAACTTGAGGATGAGGAGCTGCTGTCGATCGCTTGCTAGCTTCAAGATTGCTCGATGCAGCTCGTTCTTCTCCTCGCTGGCTTCGGCGACGTCTTGTGGTCCTTCGTCATCCGATGGAACTTCGACCATCCCATCAGTCGACGTGGCGCGATGCCGGCCAGTGTCCCGATGCCAGTTTGCGACGAGATTGTGCGCGATCCGAAAAAGCCACGCCGAAAACGGAACCCCTTGGACCTGATAGCGGTGCAAGTTGTTCATGGCCTGAAAGAACGTACGCGCGGTTAGATCCTCGGCGTCCGCGACGCTTCCGGTCCGATAGTAGACATAATTATATATGCGCCGCACGTGCCGCTCATACAGGACACCAAACAACTCGCGCTCGTCCCGAGCACGTAGTGCGAGAACTTCGTCTGGCTCAGAATGCACCAATGCGAGCCGAACTCCTTTCATGGAATCGGCCTCCGCCAGCGTTACGCACTGCTGATACCTACAACACGGGTGCGTGGCGGTGGATACGTGAGAAATGGTTGAATGCGAGGCCGTCTCGATGCTATCACGAGGTTCCAATCGACGGCAAGGCTAACCGCACCTTTCTTGACAGTGACCGGGTCAAGTGCTATCGTTAGCACTCAGAAGCAGTGAGTGCTAACGGCAGAACGAGATGGACCGTCAGTTAGGTGAGCGGCAACAGGCAGTTCTGGCAATGATCGTGTGCGACTACATCGAGACGAAGACGCCAGTTGGGTCCGACGCAATCGTACGACGTCATTGTCCCGGGGTCAGTCCGGCCACCGTCCGAAACGACATGGTCGCCCTGGCGACGGCCGGATTTGTCTGCAATACCCACACGTCGTCCGGTCGCATCCCCACGGACGACGGCTATCGCTACTTCGTGCGACACTTGATGCGACCGGTCGATTTGACCCCCACCGAACGCCGAATGATCGACCATCAGTTTCATCAAATCGAGCGGGACCACGACCAGTGGGTTCAGTTAACCGCGACGGTACTTGCAAATCTCACCGGCAACGCGGCGTTCGTCACCGTGCCATTCGTCCAACGCAGTCACTTGCGTCACCTGGATCTGATCGCGACCCAGGATCACGCCGCCCTCCTCGTCGCCCTGTTCCAGGGTGGAACGTTGCATCAGCAAATTGTCGCGCTGCCGGAGGGGGCCTCGCAAGAACAGCTGGACGATGTCGCGCGGAGGATCACCCGCGAGCTGCGAGACGCTGGTGCGCTGGACGTCGAACGGTGGGCGGGAACCCGGTCGGCGATCGACGTCGCGGCTCGGGATAGCCTGGCCTCAGTGATGCGACGCATCGACCAGCAGGCGTCGAGTGACGTGTGGTACGAAGGCGTGAGCTTTCTGCTGGCCGAACCGGAGTTCGCTCGGAGCGAAAGAGCCCAGGAGATTCTCCGTTGTTTCGAACAACGTCGGATGCTGGTGGACATCGCCGAGGCGATCAAAGATCACGACGGGGTCCAGGTCTTCATCGGTGACGAGAATCCACTTCCCGCGCTCCGCGATTGCGCGGTGGTTGCAACCAGGTACGGGAGCGGAAACGCGGCTGGCGTCATTGGTCTCGTGGGACCGACGCGGATGCGATATGATCGAGTGATTGCCACGCTCCAATACTTAGGCGCACTGATGACGGACCTATGGGCCGAGCTATGCGTTTGATAAATATTCATCGCCGTGGCGACGACGGCGCGTGCAAGCGCGACAGTCGCCGTCAAGCGTCGAGGGCCGAATTGCAATCGCGCCGCCGACGGGCAATCAGCGGCACGCCATTCAACACGACAACTGACGGATCCGGGAGCGGATCCGACAACGGAGGATAATCCATGGCTAAGGTTCTGGGCATCGACCTCGGAACAACGAACTCGGTAATGGCGATTATCGAGGCAGGCGAGCCAACAGTGATCGAGAACGCCGAGGGGTCGCGCATTACCCCGTCGGTCGTCGCGGTTAACCCCAAGACCGGCGAACGGCTGGTCGGTCAGGTTGCCAAGCGACAAGCAATTACTAATCCCGAGAACACGATCTTCTCGATCAAGCGATTCATGGGTCGCAAGTTCTCCGACGCGGAGGTACAGCGAGCGACCAAGATTGTCCCGTACAAGATCTCGGACGCCCCCAACGGCGACGTTCGAGTGATGATGGGCGGCAAACCGTTTTCACCGCCGGAAGTCTCCGCGATGATCCTGCAAAAGATGAAGCAGGATGCCGAAGCGAAGTTGGGTGAAAAGATCACCCAGGCCGTGATCACGGTCCCGGCTTACTTCAACGATAGTCAGCGGCAAGCGACGAAAGATGCGGGCAAGATCGCCGGACTCGAAGTCCTCCGCATCATCAACGAGCCGACGGCGGCGTCGCTCGCGTACGGCCTCGATAAGAAGGGTAAGGAAGAGACGATCGCCGTCTACGACCTCGGCGGCGGTACCTTCGACATCTCGATCCTGCACTTCGGCGAGGGGGTATACGAGGTCGAATCCACCAACGGCGACACCTATCTTGGCGGCGATGACTTCGATCAGCGAGTCATCGATTGGATCTGCAACGAATTCCGTCGCGAGAACGGCATTGATCTCCGACAGGACCGAATGGCGCTCCAACGACTGAAGGAAGCCGCCGAAAGGGCCAAGATCGAGCTCTCGTCGACGATGCAGACCGAGATCAATCTGCCCTTCATCACCGCGGACGCCTCCGGCCCCAAGCACTTGACGATGACGTTAAGTCGATCGAAACTCGAGCAGCTAGTTGGAGACCTGATCGAGCGAACGATCGAACCGGTGCGTGCTGCGTTGCGCGACGCCAACAAAACGCCGGCCCAAATCGACGAGGTGGTTCTCGTCGGCGGCATGACCAGAATGCCGGCCGTGATCGACAAGGTCCGATCGATCTTCGGAAAGGAGCCCCACAAGGGAGTCAATCCGGATGAGGTCGTCGCGATCGGCGCCGCGGTCCAGGCTGGTGTTCTCAAGGGTGAGGTAAAGGACGTTCTTCTCCTCGACGTTACCCCGCTTACGCTGGGTATCGAGACGCTCGGCGGCGTGATGACTCCACTGATTCCTCGAAATACGACCGTCCCGACGAGCAAGAGTCAGATCTTTTCGACGGCCTCCGACAGCCAGCCTTCGGTGGAGATTCACGTTCTCCAGGGCGAGCGTCCGATGGCTGTCGAAAACAAGTCGATCGGCCGCTTCATCCTGGACGGACTGCTACCGGCTCCGCGAGGCGTTCCTCAAATCGAGGTCAAATTTGACATCGATGCGAATGGGATACTGAACGTATCCGCATCCGACAAGGGTACCCAGCGCGAGCAGCGGATCACGATCACCGCGAGCTCGGGTCTCTCGAAGGATGAGATCGATCGCATGGTCCGTGAGGCGGAGCAGCACAGCGACGAAGACCGTCGCCGCCGCGAGGAGATCGATCTCCGGAACAACGCCGACTCGCTCGCCTACACCGCTGAGAAAACTCTGAGCGAATACGGCGAAAAGGTTCCGGCCGACATCCGGGACGAGGTGAACGGGAAGGTCGCCGCGGTCCGATCGGCGCTCCAGAGCGGAGACGTCTCCACGATTCGCTCGGCAAGCGACGAGCTTTCCAAGTCCCTCCAGAGGATCGGTCAGTCGGTGTACGGCGCCGGTGCCGGCGCGACGAGTGAAGCCGGGGCGGCTGGCGGCGCGCCCGGCGGAGCTGGCGGTCAGACTGGCCCCGAGGGAACCGTTGAAGGCGAGTTCCGCGAAGTTTAATGTGAGGTCATGAAGAAAACTGGATCCTTGTGCGAAGCACAAGGATCCAGTTTTCTTCATGACCAAAAAAATAAGAAGAGGAACCAAGGCCTTGTCGAAAAAAGTGCGAGTCGCCATTGTCGGCGTGGGAAACTGCGCCTCGTCCCTCGTTCAAGGCGTTCAATATTACCGCGACGCAGATCCCGAACAGACCATTCCTGGACTCATGCACGTGAAGGTCGGCGACTACCACGTTGGCGACATTGAGTTCTCGGCCGCGTTCGACATCGATACGAACAAAGTTGGTAAAGACCTCAGCGAGGCCGTTTTCACCAAGCCAAACAACACGATCAAGTTCTCCGACGTGCCGAACCTCGGCGTGCCGGTCCATCGAGGAATGACCCACGACGGACTTGGCTTATATTTATCCCAGGTCATTCAGAAGGCGCCCGGTCCCACCGACGACATCGTCGGAATCCTCCGCGACACCCGGACCGACGTCGTCGTTAGCTATTTGCCGGTTGGCAGCGAGGAAGCCACGAAGTGGTACGTGGAGCAAATCCTGGCCGCTGGCTGCGGAATGGTCAACTGCATTCCGGTCTTCATCGCCCGCGAGCCGTACTGGCAGCGGCGCTTTGCCGACCGTGGTCTCCCAATCGTCGGCGATGACATCAAATCGCAGGTCGGGGCGACAATTACCCACCGGGTTCTGGCCAGATTGTTCGAAGACCGCGGTGTCCGATTGGATCGCACCTATCAGCTCAATTTCGGTGGCAATACCGATTTTTACAATATGTTGGAACGATCGCGCCTCGAATCAAAGAAGATCTCAAAGACGAACGCGGTGACGTCCCAGCTGGATTTCGATCTCGCGCCAGAGAACGTGCACGTTGGTCCTAGCGACCACGTACCCTGGCTGGAAGATCGAAAGTGGTGCTACATCCGGATGGAAGGCACGACCTTCGGGGACGTTCCCTTAAATATGGAAGTGAAGCTCGAAGTGTGGGACTCGCCGAACTCGGCCGGCGTGGTCATCGACGCGGTGCGTTGCGTCAAGTTAGCGCTGGACCGAAAAATTGGCGGGGCACTCGTCGGACCGTCTTCCTACTTCATGAAGTCCCCGCCCAAGCAATTCACCGACGACCAGGCTCGAAGTCTCGTCGCGGAATTTATCGCGGGGCAAGCCGCCCAGGGTTGAACTGTACCCTGATCGCCTACCGCGTCGCGGCCGAGGTCATTCCGCGGCTCCCGTATCGCGCGGTCGAGTGGGTTGCCGAGGCCGTTGGGCTAGGGAGTTGGCTCGCAAACGGGCGCGGACGACGAGCCGTCCGCGCCAATCTACGAACAGTGCTCAATCGCGAGCCAACCGCGACCGAGGTTCGCAAGGTTTTTGCGACGGCCGCGTCGAACTATTGCGATCTGTTCTTTATGCCGCGGCTGGATCCAGGGAAGTTGGTCGAAAGAGTCGCGATCGAGGGATGGGAGAACCTTCGGGACGCGCTGTCGCTCGAGCGCGGGGCGATCGTCGCATCACTTCACCTTGGAAACCTCGAAGTAGTGGGCTACGCCGCGACCCTTCATGGGATGAAGGTGATGTTGCCAGTCGAACGGATCGAACCGCCGGAGCTTCTGACACTCATGCAAGACGCTCGACGGAAAGCTGGCTTTGTCCTCGAACCGGTGGGCTCGGCCGCGTTCGACCGCATTCGCGAGGCTTTGAAAGTGAACTCGATCGTGGGCATTGGCGCCGATCGGATCGCGCTTGGCAACGGTGAGCTCGTGTCGTTCTGTGGCCGACCAGCCCAGATGCCGACCGCGGCCGCGCTCCTGGCGCTGAGAACCGGCGCTCCCCTCCTCCCCATCGCCGTCACTCGTCTCCCGCGTCAGCATTTTCGCCTGCGGATCGGCCATCCGATCGCGGTTGCGCGAGCTTCGACGGTTCGGAACGATGCTCGACGAATCACCGAGTCTTTGCTCGCGGAGCTCGCGGTGGATCTTCGCGCCAACCCATCTCAGTGGGTCGTTTTCCGTCCAATATGGAAGGAAGAACGCCGATTCGCGACGTCACCATGAGAATCGTCCTCGTCTCACCGTACGACTTCGCGACCCCCGGGGGCGTGACCGAACACGTCACCCAACTGGACAACGGACTTCGAGCGCTAGGACATCAGACCGCGATCGTCGCGCCGGTCACTCGACAAAGGTATTTTCGCCCGCCGGCAAACTTGTACCCCGTCGGACGGGTTGTCGGAGTCCCGACGAACGGTTCGGTCGCCCGAATCAGCCTGTCGATCGGACTGTCGCGTTCGATCGAAGTGATTCTCCGGGAGCTGTCACCTGACGTCGTCCATCTCCACGAGCCATTCATGCCTCTTGTCCCTTTTGCCGCCCTTCGTTACTCCGCCGCCGCAAACGTCGCGACGTTTCACGCCTACTCCGGTAACGAGCTTGGCTATCGTCACGGACGACCTTTGCTGAGCCATTTCGCGGCGAAGATACACGGGCGAATCGCCGTTTCCACCACGGCCCGGTCGTACGTCTCTCGGTATTTCCCGGGTGACTACGCCGTTGTCCCAAACGGGGTCAACCTTCAGCAATTCCTGGCGAACGAATCCGTCACGCGCAAATCGGGGAGCAAGCTGACGATTCTGTTTGTTGGTCGATTGGACGAACGAAAGGGCTTCGAGTATCTGTTTCAGGCCTACCGAGCTTTAGGACGTCGTCGGTCCGACGTCCGTCTTGTCGTCGTGGGAGCGTATAGTTCCCGGCGAGCTGCCTTCTTTCAGTCAATCCTCCGGCACGACGGGATCAATGACGTGATCTTCGCCGGATACGCAACCCCAACCGAGCTGGCTAACCACTATTTGGCGGCTGACGTCGTCTGTGCCCCATCCCTGGGGGGCGAGAGTTTTGGCACGGTTTTGCTCGAAGCAATGGCGGCCGGCAAGCCCATCGTCGCCTCAAGAATCCCGGGCTACGACGAGGTCGTCGACGACGGCCAGGAGGGCATCCTCGTACCTCCGGCCAACGCGGGAGCGCTTTCCACGGTTCTCGACAAATTGCTAGGCGATCGCGACCTGCGAGAGGCGATGGGCGCCCGAGGGCGGGTGAAGGCGGAGCGATTTGCGTGGCCCGTCGTCGCGGAACGCGTGGTTCGTTATTATGAAGATACCCTTTCTCGAAAGGGCGGTACCCCGAAAGCGCTGCCCTCGGGACGTAGCTAGGGATCGAGCAAGGGGCCAGTAGCGTGGAAGCTTGCCCCCGCCGTGACTCTTGACGGCGAGGGCAAGCTCCCACGCTACTGGTTGACACCTCAAGCGGCAATTCTGGTTGTTGTTGGATGATGAGGAGCGCAACGTGCTGAATGGATTGAAGGCGGTAGCGAAGCGACTCGCCGAGTCCATCGCTCGCCAGCTCGCACGGACTGGTATGAGCCCGACCCAGCTGACGTTGATCGGATTTGTCCTCAACATCGCCGTCGCGGGCGTCCTTGCCGCCGGATATCTCCCACTTGGTGGCGTACTGCTGCTCCTCGCCGGATTATTTGACACGCTCGACGGCGCGCTTGCTCGAGTAACGAAACGGACGACGATATTTGGAGCGTTTCTCGATTCGACTCTCGATCGCTACTCTGAAGCCGCGCTGCTGCTTGGGATTCTCTACGACGCGTCGCGACACGGAGACGTCGCGGTGTCCACAACGTCGTTTGTCGTCATCGTCGGATCGCTGATGGTGAGTTATAGCCGAGCGCGCGCCGAAGGACTTGGCCTATCTTGCGAAGTGGGCATTGCCCCCCGGCCGGAAAGGGTCATCGTCCTGGGAATCGGCTTGATCGTCGGACTTGAGCTGCCCGCTCTGCTGCTTCTTGCTTTCGTCACTCACGTGACCGCGGTGCAGCGCATTTGGCACGTCTACACTCTCACGACGGCAAAACCAGCCCCAAACCGTCCGATCCGCGAAAACGAACTTCTGCCTTGAAATGGCCGGCCAGGGTGTCGCGCAGCGACGGTAGCTCGAAGAGGTCCCCCTCCGTCAACGGGCGATCGAGGGTCACCTCCAGGCGAGCGCGGTCGAGACTCCACGTTGTCTCGAGGATCGAGACGCGCGAGCCGCCGAGCGCTTGGGCCTCGCCTAGCGTGGCCAGATTCAACGCCGCGACAGCGTTCGCGACCAACGGCGAGGATAGTCCAATAGCGACGATCGTTCCACCGATCGCGTCCTCTGGCACCACCTGGATCAAATCGGCCGGCGCAGCGACGATGGCCAGGTAGGGAGTCCCTCCATGTTCCACGAGAACGGGCGTCCCGATCGGCACGGTCGCGTCAGCCGAGCGAACGAAACGAAGGGGACGATTTCTCGCCGTCCGGACGCCAACCACGCCCCCGGAGCTCATCCGGCTGCCGGAGTGTTGATCAGCAAGTTCTCGAGGGCCAATCGAGGATTCACGTTCTGTGCTAGCTGTTGGGAAGCGTCGGCCAGCCGGCGTAGAAAACCGGAGACCCCTTCCGGGGTCGTGCTGCCGGCGAGTTGGTCGAGCGATTCGAATCGGTCGACGTTCGTCACCAGATCGCGGCAGCCGTTTTGGATGAGGAACACGTCCCACCACCAGACCCGCCAGGTCGACAAAGTCCGGAGCACGGTATGTGGGTCGCGCGAGAATCCCGAAGCGATCTTTTCGGCGACGCCGAGACGATCGCGGTATCCCCCGGACATCACGGGCGCGAGCTCGTCCAATAGTTCGATCCGGTCATTTAACATAACAGGATTGGCCAAGGCACCGATTGCCCATCCTGGCCGTCCGCCGGACAGACGTGCGAGGAGAAGCGCTTTCTCGTCCGAGCATCCAAAGTCCCGCGCGAGAGCCGCCGCGATCTCTGGGATCGGTACAAGGCCAAAGCGAAGCGTTTGACAACGGGACACGATGGTCGGCAACATTTCGTAGTTGTCTGATGCAGTGAGCACGAGAACGACCCGCTCTGCCGGCTCTTCGAGCGTCTTGAGCAGACAATTCGCTGCGGGCAAGCTTAATGCCGATGCTCCGACCACGATGTAGACTTTCCATGCGGCCTCGTGGGGTGCGAGGGACGCATCGTGCTGGAGCGCTCGGACCTGACCGATACTTAAAGCGCGCTCCGTCGCGCGGGTGGACTTTTCATCGCTTTCGATTGGGATGCCCAGAGCCTCGCCGTGATCCGCGGCCGCTTGAAGCGATCGAACGTCCGGATGGCGGCCCGCCGCTATGCGGACGCAGGTTCGGCATCGCCCGCAGGGAGCCGGGGACCCGGTGCAATTGAGCCGCAGCGCTAACCACCGGGCGGCGGTCGACTTTCCAACACTGGCTGGCCCGTGGAACAGATAGGCGTGCCGGACCCGATTGTCGGCGACCGCGCGGTCGAGGACTCGCCGGGCCCACGGATGGCCCACGATCGACGGGACGACGGAAGACGCCGAATCCGGCATTCTGGTTGTTTCCCCATGGGACGCGGCCGAACCGCGAATGTGTCTTGAGTCATCATTATACCCGCGCCGTCGACACCCAAAGCAAAAGCCTGCCCGATCGGTCAACGTCGCCCCAACGTGCCGCACGAGGGGTGTGTTATGATGACTCTCGCCAGGCGGAGGGATAACCGACGATGAATCTGATGCGCTTCACCATCGTGGATCGGTCTGGTGGAGTCAGCTTCGTCTACGATGGATCCGCTCTAAATCTGCTACTCACGGCTTGCGCAAATGGTCCGACGACGATTGGCGAGTTTCTCGAGGCAACCGCCCGGCGTAACGGAAAGCTGCGCGAGCACGTGGCGTGCGGTCTCGCCGTCTTCGACGAGCACAACGCGACCGGACGATACGAGCCGATCCATGAAGCGATCAAGCATTTCCCGTCGGACGAATGGCCGGTCTTTCGGATCGTGGACGACGTGACGCGGGAAGGCAGTCTGCGTTCGACGCGAACCGGGGTCATCGTTTTCAACCTCGTCGAGCGGCGAATCGTCCAGATCCAGAATAGCTACGCCGAGATCCTCGATATGGGTCAGTGGGTCCGCCGTTTGCAGCGGGCCGGCTGGCGCATCGTTCCCTGAGCCGGCTCTTCCCACGTGTTCGTCATCGGAACCGCCGGGCACATCGACCACGGAAAGTCGACCCTCGTGAAAGCCCTGACCGGCATCGACCCGGACCGACTCCGCGAGGAGAAGGAAAGGGGAATGACGATTGACCTCGGCTTTGCCTGGCTTCGACTGCCGAGTGGCCGGGAGGTCAGCGTCGTCGACGTTCCGGGGCACGAACGGTTTATCAAGAACATGCTGGCCGGGGTGGGCGGGATCGACCTCGCGC
The DNA here is from genome assembly GCA_964493975.1 of uncultured Dehalococcoidales bacterium. Taxonomy (GTDB): domain Bacteria; phylum Chloroflexota; class UBA6077; order FW602-bin22; family CADDYW01; genus CAZBQK01. Next base: position 31,051 of record CAZBQK010000017.1, read on the forward strand.
TTCTTGTCATCGCCGCCGACGAGGGGATTATGCCCCAAACCGAGGAGCACCTTGCGATCCTCGAGATATTGCGGGTGAAACGTGCCGTCGTCGCGTTGACCAAGAAGGATCTCGTGGAAGAGGACTGGCTCGCTCTCGTCACTGCCGACGTCGAGGAGCGACTGGGTCGATCGACGTTCCAGGGCGTTCCGATCGTCGCCGTCTCGGCCACGACCGGCAGTGGCCTACCCGAGCTAATGGCCGCCCTCGACCAGGCGCTTGACGACACTCCGCCGAAGCCGAACCGCGAGCGGCCCCGCGTCCCGATCGACCGGGTGTTCACGATCGCCGGTTTTGGAACGGTCGTGACCGGGACGCTCATCGATGGAACGATCGGGATTGGCCAGGAACTTGAAATTCAGCCGGCCGGAATCAAGACGCGGGCTCGAGGAATTCAAACGCATAAGCAAAAGGTCGATCGGGCCGGACCAGGATCGCGAGTCGCGATCAATCTGGCGAACGTCGCGGTTGAAGAAGTGGACCGGGGACAGGTGCTGACCACGCCAGGCTGGCTTCGGCCGACGACTGCCGTCGACGCCCGCATTCGTACCCTTCCGGCCGCGCCGCGATTGCCCCATAACGCCCAGGTTAGCTTTCACACGGGGAGCACGGAGGTCGCGGCGCGGGTACGGTTGCTAGATGCCAACACCATCGACCCGGGCGAGACTGGCTGGGCTCAGATTCAGACCGCAATGCCGATCGCAGTCTCAAAGGGCGACCTCTTTGTTCTACGTAGTCCGAATGAGACCCTGGGTGGGGGTGAAGTCGTCGATTCCTATCCGCGGCGCCATCGCCGACGATCGAGCGACGTTCTGGGCAAGCTCGAGACGCTCGAGCGGGGCGACCCGGACGACCTCGTAATCCAGTCAGTCGAGGGTCGGTTTGGGAGTGACCTTGACGGAATCGTCGAGAAATCCGGATTACGTTCGGACGACGTCAAGTCAAGTGTGCAACGATTGATTGAGAGCGGACGATTGCTCCGGCTGGGAGATCGCTACCTCGCCGCGACGTCCGTCGCCACACTTGGAGCTCAAGTCAATGGCGAACTCGATGCATATCATCGGCGCTATCCCCTCCGGCCCGGGCTGCCCCGGGAGGAGCTCAAGAGCCGGCTTCGGTTGTCGGGGCGAGACTCGGCGGCTCTTTTTGACCACCTGGCGGCAAGCAACCAGATCGTCCTCGACGATTCGGTCGTCCGATTACCTTCGCATGTGGTCACCTTCACGCCGGAGCAGGACGTCCACGTGTCCCAATTCATGGCCGAGCTTTCCGCGCAGCCTTTCGGCCCGCCGGCCTTAGACGAGCTCGTCGCACGCCACGATCTCGACGAGGAAGTAATTGCTGTCCTGTTGGCTCGCGGACAAATCGTCCGTCTGACCGAGTCGATCGCATTTACTGGCGACGCTCTTGCCGAAATCCGATCGCGGGTGGTCGAGCGAATCCAGACGAACGGATCGCTCAACGTCGCCGAGCTGCGGGACATGCTCAACACCACGCGGAAATACGCTCTCGCGATTTTGGAATTATTCGATCAACAGCGCGTGACGCGTCGCGTCGGCGACGCTCGCGTTCTTCGCTAACTCCCGGAGGAAACGACATGAACCTGTCATCAACGATTACGCGCGGTCTCGTTATCGGAACGGTCGTCGGCGCGGTGTACGCGGCAAGCCGACGGGCTTCGAACGAGCCCCCTCGGCTCATTCAATGGGATCGTGTGAAATCCATCGCCGACCAATTGAGTCGTCGAGACCAATCTTTGACGGCAACCATCGGCCCGGAAACAACCGAGTTGTATCGCTCGATGGTCAGAGAATGTGAAGATCGAATCGGCACGTACCTCAAGGTACAGCTGCCGCTTCCGCTCGACCGGGTAGAGGTGTTCGATCGGTCAGAATGGATCGACGCGAACATCACCGGATTCCAGCAGCTGTTTGAGCCTCTCGAATCGATGAATCGCAACGCGTTGCGAGAATCGACGGTCGGCGCTCATGTTTTCGGCGAGATCAATCAGACCGTACTTAGCGGTCAAGTTGGAATCCTGATGGGATATCTAGGCCGAAAGGTTCTTGGCCAATACGACACAGCGCTCCTGGGTCGAGAACCAGTGACGACCGGTCGGCTGTACTTCGTCGAGCCGAACATCGCCCAGGCTCAGGCGCGGATGAACCTTGACGGGCGCGAGTTTCGGACCTGGATCGCGCTTCACGAAACGACCCATGCTTTCGAATTTGAAGCGCATCCGTGGCTGCGCGATTACATGAACGGCCTCCTGCGCCAGTACTTTGATACGGTTGGCCAGGATCTCGGTCGGTTCGCGGCGGCGCCCAGCGGCCTCGTCGGTCTTGCTCGCAGAGCGATCCAGAACGCTTCCAAGACGAGCTCCGCCCTCGAGCTTCTCATGACCGACGAACAACGTCAGATCTTTCAGAAGCTTCAGGCTCTGATGTGTCTTCTGGAAGGGTATAGCAACCACGTCATGGACGTCGTGGGAAGCGGCATTCTGCCGACGTACCCCCACATGAAACAGCGATTCGAGGCCCGCCATACCAACCGATCAACCGGCGACAAGATCTTCGCCCGGATCACTGGACTGGACCTCAAGCTCGAGCAGTACGTCCTCGGCGAGAAGTTCGTGAACGCGGTCGTCGCATCAATTGGGATCGACCGATTCAATCGGGTCTGGGAAGGTCCGAACGCGCTTCCGACCCTCACCGAGATCTATGAGCCGGACCGCTGGCGCGATCGCGCGGCCGCGTAGTCGGCCGGGTCGAGGGGGCGGCGCGTCGGTGGCGTAAGAATGACCCGAAGTGCCACGCTGTCGTCAACCTTGTTAACATAATGTTCAATGTTCTGGTATAATGCGATCAGCACTCGGCTGATCCGGGTGCCGCGATGCCGGAATGAGTGCACCTCTCGCGGTTGGGCTCGTAACTCGATGGAAGAGCAGGCGCCTTTTAAGCGCAAAGTTGCGGGTTCAACTCCTGCCGGGCCCACCGGCGCGCAGTACAGATTCGAATTGTGGGCGCCAATCGGTACAGCATCAGCCGACTTTCGTCACGGCGAGTGTCTGTACCGAGGCTCGCACCTCGGCGAGCTTACCCTCGCGACTAACCTTCACCCCAGGGTAATTGCAAGAAACACCAAATTGCGTGCTATCTTGTTGATTGTCTTGACACCATTGTTTCCGCCAAAAAGTCGGTCATCGTCACTACCCATTGGGCGATGCACCGCGATGCGCGGTTATGCCTATTCCTCGATTTGCAGTTGCGGGTTCCACACGATCTCCCACAAATGTCCGTCAGGGTCTTGAAAGTACCCGGCGTAGCCACCCCAGAAGGTCTCTTGTGCGTGCTTTACTATCTTCGCCCCGGCGTTTCTGGCTTGCTCCATCACGGCATCCACTTCTTCACTCGAGGACACGTTGTGGCCAAGCGTGAATTCTGTCTGGCTTGGAAGGCTTTCCGGGATGCCAGTGTCGTGGGACATGCTCTTTCGCGGCCAGATTGCAAGCTTCACGCCCGCCTGTAAGTCGAAGAACGCCACGGCGCCATGTTCAAATTCGGTGCCGAATATACCCTGCGTTGGGAGGCCAAGTCCGTCGCGGTAAAACCGGAGCGATCTCTCCAAATCATCGACCCCGACTGTGATGACGGTAATCCGTGGTCTCATACTCTTACTCCATCTCTGGGCATATCGCTATGTTACGAGACCGGTGCTCCCGCCGTCGACCGATAGGCAACGGTTTATTCTCATAACGAGCCAACCTATTGAAAAGGGTGTAACCTGACGATGGGCGTTCCGTTCACCCCGAGCAACGCGAGGAATTGTTCGACGATTCGGTTTGTCTGGAAGTTTATGGGGCCAACTACTAACGTTTGCCTAGCCGGCGAAGATCCTGTCCCATCGTCGCACAACCCGCATGTCACATAAAACAAGGCCGGGGTACCGGGTAATCGTTGAGTAGACCACGAGCACCACAAGTGAACGAGAACCTGATATTACTACGCAGAAGTTTTCTTCTGCGTAGTTCGTTCGGAGAGGTCGATGAGCAAGACTAATAAAACGCCAAAGTGGTCTCAGTCGGTCCTAAAGCTTCAACCAGACCATGGCTGGCGTGCCAAACCAGGGCACAAGATCTTCGTTACAGACCACGGCGCAGTACGCTTCGATATTCCGCAAAGTTGGGTCGTCGAGCCCGGCGATGATTCGATCCGCTTCAACGACAAGAAGCCGCCCGACGACGACTGCTTGCTCCAGGTCTCGGTCATGTACCTGTCCGGCAAGGTCGACTGGAGCGGCCTTCCACTCGCACGCTGCTTGGATGACGCAATGAAGAGTGATAGTCGAGGGCTGACGAGGCGGGGCGAGATTGTGGAGGAAAAGCGCCCTGGCCTCGAGCTCGCCTGGATCGAGACCCGCTTCATAGATGAGAACGAGAAGCGGGAAGCCTGTTCGCGCGCTTGTTGCGCACGGAGCACGGGCGTCCCGAACGTCGTCATCCAGCCCTTCATCACCATGGACTTTTGGACCGAGCACGCCGACCGCTTCGTGCCAGTTTGGGACGAAATCCTGCGCTCGCTCACCCTCGGCGATTATGTTGACAACCCGACGCGGCGCATTCTCCACTAGCGCCCAGTCGGGCGGAAGATCCTCTCGAGACTCCCCTGCTCCCAAATTCCAAGCACCCCGTCGCCATTGTGTTCCGAACTTTACGCCGTCGGGCACCGCGATAGTTTGCCGTTGGATCGGACGCAGTGAGTGAATGAAACGAAGCTTCGCGCGATTGCGGCGTGGCGCGCCCTCTGCTATACTCAAAACGTACGCGCCCGTAGTTCAGTTGGATAGAACGTCAGGTTGCGGACCTGAAGGTCAGGGGTTCGAGTCCCTTCGGGCGTACCATTTGTTCTGTCAAGTAGCCCCGACTGGTATGGTTATTATGGCCAGTCGAGGCTATTTTTATGTCCACTTCGACATCCGCGTCATGCGAGCTCACCATGTCGTGGGTGAATCGTGGGCGAATAGTCTCATCGCGCATCATTTAGAACATGTTTTAGTTGGACAGACGTGCCCGACGGCTACGATGTGCCCGGAACGCTGGCCGCGATCGGCCATTTTCTGGCCGCTTCCCTTCTCAGACTCTCGCCAATCGGGTCGTCGTCCGTAATCA
>CAZBQK010000018.1:0-33701 GCA_964493975.1 uncultured Dehalococcoidales bacterium
TGGGGCGGGGCAGGTCCACGTTTCGGCCATCCTTTGGCGCCGAATGCCGGCGCGCAGTGGCCAACCGACCGGGAACGGGGCGGACACAGAGGTCCCCCACCCATCGTCCCAGCCGCCCCCGCCCCTACCGGATCCGCCTATCCACGCCGACGTCCGATGACAAGCTTTAGTTTGCCGGTCACCCGCGGCCAAGCTTCTGGACCATCTCGTGGTATGGCAGGCTAGGCGGCTCGCGTCGGAAACGGTCGGCGATCCCAGTGAAGCTCTCGACGAGCTTCTCGCGGTTACGAGATAACTCGAGCAGAGAGGCGACGATTCTAGGGTGATCGGCCGAGACGTCCGTGTTCTCGACCGGATCGCTGGGGCGATGATAAAGCCGCGGACGGGCGTTTCGCGGCCGTCCCCGAAAATCCCCGACCGGCTGACCATCAACCGTTTCGACGATTGGCTCGATCAATCGCCACTCCTTTGTGACCATCCCTCGACTGATCTGACGAGTCGCCTCGCCGATCGGTGCGCTTTCGCGAATTAACCTGGCTCCGGAGAAAAGGGGCCAGATCGAACGACCGGCAACCGTCCCCGGCTCAATCGTGCCCGCGCCAGCCAGCTCCAGGATGGTCGGGGCCAGATCGATGCTCGACACGAGGGCGGTCAGGTCGATCCCCGCCGAGATGACGCCAGGAAGCCGCGCGATGAGCGCGCAACGAGTCACGGCATCGTGAATGGTGTGGTGGTCAAAGTGCAATCCGCCCTCGCCAAACGCTTCACCGTGGTCCGAGAGAAATGCCACCAGGGTGTTCTCGCGTAGTCCCTGCCCGTCGATTCCGTCGAGGAGTCGGCCGATCTCGCGATCCATAAACGCGATTTCCGAATCGTACTGAGCTACCACGTAGTCGTAATCGGTGATGCCTGGGTATCCCATCTCGCGGAGAAGAAGCGGCGAAATCTGGTCGTCCGGGGGAATGGCGGCGCGCAGCGACTCGTCCGATGGGTCAAGCTCGTTCCCGCTGTAGAACCGTCGTCGATAGTCGGCCGGCGGAACGTAGGGAGTGTGTGGGTCGAAGTAGTGGACGAACAAAAAGAAGGGCGCGTCTCGCGACCGGAGGATGGGCAGAAACTCGAGGGCCCAGTTCGTCAGCTGGATCGATTGACCCGTCCCCGGCCGGTAACGAAACGCCCGGAGGTACTGGAAGCCGCGGGCGAACCAGGTTGGCGCGGATTGCATCGTCATCGAATTGTCGATGCTCGCCGTCGCGTAGCCCCGAGCCAGGAGTCGCTCGGCGAGCATGGGGATCGACGGCGGCATTTGGTAGTTCCCGGAATGGGCCAGAACGCCGTGGTATAGGGGGTCGACGCCGGTCATCAGCGTGGTGAACGCCGGGTGGGTCGGGATCTGAGCCGCCTGAAAGTCCCGAAAGAGTGCGCCTTCCCTTGCTAAGCGATCGATATTTGGGCTGGTCGCCCTTCCGTAGCCGTAACAACCAAGGTGATCCGGTCGCGTCGTATCCGCCGCGATCAAGATGATGTTGTAGCGCTGGCCGGTTGTCACGACAGTAAGAGTTTCCGGGTTCCCGGCGTGACGACCATGATCCAAATCATCGCGAGTCCCCCTCTCCCCACGGGAGAGGGCGAGGGTGAGGGGAAACTGGTCGTCCAGTCTTCGTGAGCGATCAAGTGAAAGGAATCCAACCTAGAAAGTCGATCCATTCCTCGGCATCGCTCACCTCCCAATGAAGAGATGCTTCATCGATCAAATTACCGACCAACGTTCCCGTCCGAATCCTGAATATGCCCCAGTGGTGGTGCCCGATCCGAAGATGTGCAGCCACGTGGCCAGGCATGCTCCGACGGTCGTAGGTTAAGAGCGCTCTTTGTGCCTCCTCCAAATATCCCAGAATATCGGGATCGGATGTCCATCGCTCCGGGGCTCCGGATTGACCAACACGAATGACGTCGATATCCGTCGAATACCGAAGTAGACCAGACTGAATTCGGGCCGGTACATTCTCATCGAGAAGAAACTTAATTCTCACGCGGAACGACGGCGTCGACTTTCGGCGATTTTGCGAAGACGCTCGACGGCCGGGGTGGGGTGGGCTGCCCAGTCCCGGAATTCTGCGTCAGAAGCCTCTAACTGGCGAAGAACGTATGCATCCACGTCCTCACGGTTGTGCAGATAGTAGGTTATCGACGCGTATATCGCCTCGAGAGCTAACCCAGGATAGTCTTGAGCAATCTGCTCTGGCGAGTGTCCCAAATTGAAAAGCTCGACAATGTGCTCGATACCGATCCGGTGACCCTTGAGCTTGATTTCGTCGGGGCCAATAAAGTCGAAGTACTGTTCTAACTCCATCAGGTCTACCTTTTCGCCCTTCACTCTTCGCCATCGCCGGTTTCTTAGTCGCCGCTTGTCAGTGTCGCCATTATACCTTGACCGATATGACGTTTGTTTGACTGTCGGGGCGCTCGAGACCGAGCGAATCCGGCCTCCGTCGCTCTACAAAAGACAACCGCACCGTTACAATTGAAGGCAGCCTGACAAAAATAGTGGAGAGAACGTGACCAAGATCGCCTTCATCGGCGCGGGAAGCTTTGGGTTCACCCGCAAGCTTATCAAGGATATTCTGACGTTCCCGTTGCTCAAAGACAGCACGCTGTCGCTGATGGACGTCAACCCGGAGCGGCTGGAGTTTGCCAAGCGCGCCGCCGAGCGGTTAGTCCGGGAGATGGGGTCGTCGGCACGGGTTGAGGCGACGATGGACCGGCGCGAAGCGCTCCAGGGCGCCGACGCGGTGCTCTGCACGATCCTGGCGGGTGGCCTGAACGTGTGGAAGCACGACGTTCTGATACCGGAGAAGTACGGCATCTCGATCAACGTGGGCGACACCCGGGGGCCATCGGGCATCTTCCGAGCGCTCCGAACGATTCCAGTCATGCTCGACATCTGCCGCGATATCGAGCAGGTCGCGCCGAAGGCGTTCCTGCTGAACTACACCAACCCCATGGCGATGCTGTGCCGGGCGATTCAGCGCGAGACGGCGGTGCCAACGACCGGCCTGTGCCACTCGGTTCAGGGAACGGCGGAGATGCTGGCCCGGTGGATCGGCGCGCCGATGTCGGAGATCACCTACACCTGCGCCGGAATCAACCACATGGCGTGGTACCTGAAATATGAGTGGAACCGGGAGGATGCCTACCCGCTGATCCGAGAGGCGATCCAGTCGCGCCCGGAGGTCTACAACGAGGAGCAGGTCCGCAACGAGATGTTCCTCGCCTTCGACCACTACGTCACCGAGTCGAGCGGCCACAACTCGGAGTACAACGCCTGGTTTCGGAAGCGGCCAGACCTGCTCGAAAAGTACTGCACCCACGGAACTGGCTGGAATCCGGGTGTCTCCCAGTACATTCTGGACCAGTACACGCGGCGCGAGGGCGACTGGCGCGATGAGATCGATGCCTGGTTCCGGCGACCGGCCGAGCTTGAACGGGGCCACGAATACGCGGCGTACATCATCAACGCCCTTCGGGGAGGCGAGCCGTTCGAATTCAACGGCAATGTCCGGAACACCGGTCTCGTTACGAACTTGCCACCGGATGCCTGCGTTGAGGTGCCGTGCTTCGCGACGACGAAGGGGTTTAGCCCGGTTCACGTGGGCGCCCTGCCGCCGCAGGTGGCCGCGCTGACCAACCTGAGCGCGCAAATCGAGGAGATGGCAGTCGAGGCGGCTATCACCGGCGATCCTCGCCTGGTCTACCAGGCGATTTGTCACGACCCACTGACCGCGGCGATGCTCTCGCTTGCCGAGATCAAATCCATGGTCAACGAAATGCTTGCCCAGAACCGGGACTACCTGCCCCAGTTCAAGCGGCTCGTGGCGTGAGGTTGGATCTCACGCCAACCTAAGCCGGACGGCGACCTTTGGGTCAGCAGCTCACCTAGGTGGAAACAGTCATCCTGAGCGTCGAGCGAAGGATCGGCTTCAACATCGAAGGGCATTCGATAAAGGGACCGATCCTTCGCTCGACGCTCAGGATGACCTTAGGTAGGCGATCGCCCGATTCACGCGTAGGACGCCGTCGCGCGACCTGGTCCCAATCACTCCTCTGCATCCCATGGGCGACGAGCGGGGGGTGAGGTTACACCGCCACTTCGCTCCCGCCGCTCCTGGCCGACTCCAGCGCTGCCACCTGAAATGCCACCGGCTCGATCAGCTCCTCCGCCGACAAAGGCCATTCGCCAGAGGTCAGGGCGTTTACCATTACTTTCAGGAGCGCGCGATAGTAGTACCGTCCGTCGACCGCCGCGGGAATGACCGCCTTCTCGCAGAAGGCGGTGAAGCCGAAGGCGTAGGTCCCGCGCCGGGTTCCCCGAACCGTTCCGAGACGGCCGTCGGACCAGCGGCCGACGACGATCTCCGTGCCTTCCTCCCAGCTGCAGCGAACCGAGCGGCAACCCGAGCCCATCAGCTCGTAGAGCATTTCGACCCCGTGGACGCCGTAGTGAAAGAGCCCGGGATTCCGCGGGTGTAGGCTGGCCGGTCCGTAGGTGTCGGCGCCGACAACTGGACCAAGCTCGTTCAGACGACGCTTAACGTTCTGAACCTCGAGGGCGTAGCGCAGCGCCGACGCCGAGTGGAGCACGCCGCCTTTCCGCTGAGCGACCTCCACTAACTGCCGCGCCTCGGCCGAGGACGTTGTGAATGGCTTGTCGACGAACAGGGGAATCCCGGCCTCGGCGAACGGCAGGGCCCGGTCGAGATGGACGCTCCCGTCGACGGCTTCCACCAGGACCGCATCAACCCGGCCGAGAAGGTCGCTCGGACGATCGACGATGTCGACGCCGTACTCTCGAAGCAGCCCGACGTGCTTGTCGATAGACTCCGGGACGATCAATGAGGTCCCCGGGAACGCCGCGACGACCGTGGCCCCGTCGACCCACTGGTCCTCGCCGATTCCCACGTGGTTCAGGCGCTGAGTGAAGGCGACGGAATGGCTGGTGTCACAGTCGACGATTCCAAGGCGTAGCATCTGACTTTTCCTCGCTCTTAATGACAGGGATTATAACGAAATTTCTCAGTCCAGAATCTGGGCACCCTTTCGGGATCGGTGCGGCGAAGAATCGTCTGTCAATCAGCGGGGAGCCACTTGATCCGGCACCCAGTCGAACCCACGATAGCCGCCGGGAGCCAGTGGCCTCGACAGCGTGCCGGTCGTCACGTCGACCCGATGCAGTCCGTTCTCGTCATACACGAGAATCTCATTCGGATCGGCGGTCCAGCGGACGACCGGGGCGTCGAGCGAGAACGTCCCAACCCGCCGGAGCTGAGTCGCATCGACCCCAACGATCCACAGTCCAGCGCGCACTTCGTGGGCCTCTGCCGTTGGAGCGAGCCAGCTGACAATTCGATCGGGTATCGTCGCAAGGCGATCGGAAGGTGCATCGGCCACGAGCGGATACGCCGCCGCACCAAATGCGATGCGACGCCCATCTGGCGCAAAGCGTGGACTCGAAATGTATCCAAAGCGTCCGTCGGTCAGCCGTCGCTCGGTACCATCCACCAGATTGTGAACCCACGCGTCGGCTCGACCGCCCGAGGCAAAACGGACGAAGACGAGACTCTTTCCGTCTGGCGACAGCGCTGGCGACAGACCGTCGGCGACGACGATTTGATGTTGACCGGTTCCGATCGACCGTTGCTCGATTGCCTGAGTTGCGCCTTCAACTGCACCTTGACGAAAGAATGTTTCTCGAGTGTAGTAAATGGCCGATCCGTCCGGGGACCAGGTTGGCTGACTGAACATGACGCCCGGCGCCTCCGGCTGGGCAATAGCACTAGCGTGACCGGTTGCGTCGATCTCCCAGATGGCCGAGGTGAATCGCAGATAAGCGTACGATTCGTTCGCCTCCGGAGTGGGCAAGGGCGCGACCCGAGTATAGGCGAGACCGGCTCCGTCGGAGCGCCACGCCGGCTGCTGGATGTAGCCGCCGTCCGGCGGCGCGGCAAGCTGGCGATAGTAACCGTCCTCATCGCTGACCTCGAGCAGGTCCCCCCACGCGAAAACTCCACGACCTCTCACGGACAGGCTGGGATCCAATCTTGAAATCACGCCCAGCATCGACCCAACCTCGACCCGATGCAGACCAGGATTGCCGAGCCCGGCGCAAGCCACGGTAACGACGACGAGAAGCGCGACCGGCGCACGTCGAGCCACCCGACCAGAGAGACGGCCGAGGCAGCGACCGAGAACGGACACGACTCCGCCCACTACCGGGATCCGGAGCCGGGGGTCGTTCTTGGTGGCGCGACGGGCGTGGCGTTTTGTCCAATTTGGACGATTTTCCCAACCGAGGGCACGCCATCTTTGTCGACGACAAAGAGCATGTAAAAGCCTGGCGGTGCCAGGCTCGCGTTATTCGGTGCATCGATCTCCAGTCCCTGACCGGCTGCACGGAATCGCAGCTCGACGTAGCGCTGGTCGCTGTCGTAGGCATGCGTGTTTGACGGAAGCCGGATCAAGGCGACCGTCCCGATCTGGGAGGCGTCTGAGCTTTGCAACTGGGCCTTCACGCCATAGTCGAGGAGGTCCGGCGCGCTCGCCAGGGTGGGGCGCGGACCGCGGAACAGATAGGGTGGAGAATAGATTTCCGCCGTCTGGAAATCGGTTGCCGGGGGAAGCCGGCCGCCTCCCGCCACCAACACGCGACCGTCCGGAAGCAGTGTCGCGGTGGAATGGTACATTCGCAGGTCGTGGGACTGGGCGAGAATCGTCCAGGTCCCAGTTATCGGGTTCCACAGCTCAGCCGGGAGAACTCCCGTCGTGGAGACGAGGCTAAACTGGGTCGACCCACCGACGGCGAGAACCGAGCCATCTGGCAGAACGACCAGGTTGTGTTTGATTCTCGGGTAGATCATCGGCGCGGTCACCTGCCACGCGGGGGATCGGGAGGTCAAATCGATCGTCGCGGCGACGGTTTGAACCGGATCACTTCCGCCAGTTCCACCACCGGAGGCGAGCACTTTGCCGGGACGGTACATCACCGACGTGCCAGTCGGGACCGGATTGGCCCCCACTGTTGTCCAGACCTGTGAGTCGACGTCGAGGGTTCGCGACTGGCCATCCGGGCCAGCGCTCATGAAAATGCGACCGTCGGGTAGAAGGTACGAGTCCGGATACTCCCCGACGTCGAGCGCGGCACGTGAAAGCGGAAGCCAGCTGTTGGACGCTGGGTCGTACTCCTCCGGGACGTTCGCATCGTTGTCGTTGGTGATCTCGCCGCCCAGCGCCAGCACTCGTCCGGTGGGCAGAGCAAGGGTTATTGGATACCAGCGCGACGTATTCATGTCCGCGGCCCGGGTCCAGGTCCGACTCTTTGGATCGAAGATCATCACCGTCTTGATCCCAATGTCGGCGCCATTGTGGCCGCCGCTGACCAGGAGTCGGCCGTCCGGGAGCATCGTCTCGTCCGCGCAAAACATTTGGGAAAGCGCCGTGGGGACGTCGATAAAGGTTAGAGAGTTCGGGTTCCACAGTCGAGTTGAGGGAGTTCCGTTGAACTCCCAGGCGTCCCACATCAGAAGCTCGCCGGTATAAAGGAGTGACATGTGGACGTCGACGAGCGGCCATTGCAATACCGACGACCATTCCCCCTCTGTCCCAGCCGAGGCGGGAGCCGCGAGCGTCGTAAACGCACGACCGGCGGACGCGGTCGTGCCTCGCGTGTCGGCGCTCACCACCTGAAACTCCACCCGCGTCTTCGGGGTCAGACCGCCAATCACCTGGGAGTGCTCCAGGGTCAGCGCTCGATCCGGCGCGGTGCTCGCGCCATAACTCGGCGTCGCCCCGTACATCACCTGAGATGAAGCGGGCCGGTTCGTCGTCCAGCTGATCGTCGCACTACCGTTGGTTACCTTTGACACCAGAAGACCGCTGATCTTCGGACCGTTTTGAATCGTCGGCGTGGGTAAGGGCGCGGCCGGGACTCGCGACGCCACGGCTGTTGAGGCAACCGTCGAGTCAGTCCTGCCTCCAACGTTCGGCAGTCCCTGGCACGCGACGAGACCACAGGCCAGGAATGCCTTGAACGCAAGTCGAACGATCGGCCCAGGAATATCCATCAGCGATAACGCAGCAAGTAGCCTGCCTAATAACGTTGACACGGGTGAATTGGTCCGACTAGAATCAACCCGGATGGGCCTGGGTCGCCCAACTGTCGGATGTTTAGGAAACGTGTCCCAACTACATATGGCGTTGACGGGAAATAGTAGGTCGTTCCGCTTCCTTCAGAGAGCCGGCGGTTGGTGCGAGCCGGTGGCAATGAGCGTCCGAAGGTCGCCCCTGAGCTGCCGGGTTGAACCCCGATCCGTTTGGAGAAGGGCGTAAGGTCGGCCGGGTCCCACCGTTACCGGGTTGAGTGGGCGAGACGACCGATGTCGAATCGTCAAAGTGGGTGGCACCGCGGGAAGCAAAGCTCCCGTCCCAATGTGGGACGGGAGCTTTTTTATATCCAACGGCGAGGGCACACTGGTGGGAACGCTTCCCGGATGGAGCGTCGACCGACTCTGGAGGAGGAACCGACCGTGAAGACAACCTCGATCCCGGCGCGCGAGCAGGGACTGGCGGATATCCTTGCGCGGCACTTCCCGGGAAGCTTGCGACCCGAATGCGATGGGCGGTTGCTCTACGGCTCGGTCGTCACCGGCGCGCTGCTTGTCGTCGAATTCATGAAGCTGGTCGGCGTCGACGTGATCTTCGGGATTCCCGGCGGTAACAGCTTGCCGCTTAACGACGCTCTCACGTACGGCCACGTCGGTGGAGCGTTTCGGTACGTCCTCACCGGTCACGAGCAGGGGGCCGCGTTCGAAGCGGAAGGCTACGCGGCCGCGAGTGGGAAGCCGGGTTTTTGCACGGCGACCTCCGGGCCCGGCGCGACCAACCTGGTCACGGCCCTGGCCGACGCATTTCGAGACAGCCGGCCCGTGATTGCCCTGACCGGCAACAGCGCCACCACTGCCGAGCCGGAGGCATTCCAAGCCCTCGACATCGTGGGAATTACCGACGGAAAGGCGACCAAGGCCTCCTTCCGCCCCTCTGATGCCCGCGAGGTGCAGGAAACCCTGGTTCGGGCCTACCACCTGGCGGTGACCGGTCGGCCCGGCTCGGTTCTGATCGACCTTCCGAAGGATGTCCAAATTGGTAACCTGACGATGCTTCCCTGGGAAGACTTCATCGCCCGCCACGATTGGACCGTTCCGGATGGGACCGAACCGTCGGTTCTCTCGGCAGCTCGGCTGATCGCGTCCGCCGAGCGACCGCTCCTCTATGTTGGTCACGGCGCGGTGATCGCGGAAGCCAATCCGGAGATCCTGGAGCTCAGTCAAAGGTATCGAATTCCCATCGCGACGACCGTACACGCGCAGGGTATCGGGGGTAACGATCCCCAGCTCACCCTGGGCATGCTCGGGATGCACGGAACGGTCGCGTCCAACCTTGCCGCGTATCGCTGCGACGTGTTAGTCGTTCTGGGCGCCCGCTTCGACGATCGAGTTGCCAGCGCCCATCCGGCCAAATTCGCGCCGAACGCGCGAATCATCCACGTCGACGTCGACGAGAGCCAATTCAACCGCGTTCGCCAGGTCGACCTGCCGATTCGGGGAGACGTGAAGCTCGTCTTGCGCCGGATCCTGGACGCCCTGTCCGACGGGCCCCTGCCTAAGCTGGCCGGGCGAGGCGCCTGGCTCGACGAGCTCGACGCGATTCGCCAGAGTATGCCGACCGCGAGCAACGATCGCCCGGATTCCGACATGCTCACCCACGAAACCGTTTATCAAACGATTGGCGAGGTTCTTCGCGATCGTGACGTCACGGACATCGTAGCGACCTTTGACGTCGGAACCCATCAGATGAAAGGCACGCACTGGTTCCCGGTGTCCCGGCCCCGGTCGTGGATCACGTCTGGTGGGATGGGAACCATGGGCTGCGCGGTTCCGATGGCAGTTGGCGCGGCGCTGGCCCGACCGGCTGCGCTCGTTCTGGCGGCGGTTGGCGATGGTGGGTTCGTCATGTCGTCGCACGAGCTCGACACGATTGGCGGCTACGGCCTCCCGGTCAAGATCGTTCTGTTCGACGACTCGCATTTGGGGATGGTCACGAACTGGCACAGCCTTTTCTTCGACGGTCGAAAGCTGACGAGTGACCGTCGCCGCGACCGTGTTCCCGCGCCGATCGACGTCGATGCCCTGAAGCGACGGCTGGCCGAGGCTTTGGAATACGTCCACACCGAGGATGAACTGGCAACGGTCCTTGGCGAGGCGACTCGCCGTCTCGCGGACAGCGAATGGCCGGCCTTCGCGATCACCGCCGCATCCTACGGAATTCCCTCGGAACGAATCCATTCGAAGAATCAGCTGCGGGGAGCGGTCGAACGGATGCTGGCCGCCGAGGGGCCGTTCCTGCTCCACGTCGAGCTGAGCCAACAGGGACAAATGTATCCGCTGATTCCTCCCGGTTTGACGCCACAAGACTTGATCTGGCGCGAGACGGAGCCGGGGTCCGGCAAGGTCATCCGCGTTTCCGATCGGTATGACTATCAGACCGGGCGCCTGCGCCCGACGCCCGAGACATCCTAGCGCACCGCGACCTGGCGAGCCACCCTGTTACTCCCTCTCCCTCTGGGAGAGGGCGAGGGTGAGGGTCGTACCCTCGTCTCCTTCCCCGTTACGCCTCTCGTGCTAGCGGACGGGGCTACGACCCTCACCCTCGCCCTCTCCCAGAGGGAGAGGGAAGCGCAGGCGCGACGCCTAGCCCGGCGCCCGCTGAATTGTTGGTAAGCCGTGCAGATACGCGTAGATTGCCTTCAGCTCGTCATCCGAATAAGCGGCTGAGAAATTCTTCCACGGCATCATGTCCGGACGCAGGGAGTAGCCGTTTGGGTCCTTACCGGTTCGAATCGTTTGAACGAACTGCGTCTCGGTCCAGCCGGGAACGATGGCGGTGAGGTTCGGGCCGGGCGGCGGTCCCGCGCCAGGGCGTCCTCCAGCCAGGTCCGCGCCGTGACATTGTCGACACGCGGAGACGTTCACCAGGTAGGTTCCGTAGGCCGGATTGACGCCAACCGGTGGACCGGCGACCGGACCGCCTATTGGGGGCTGGACGGCGGTTGGGAAGACTCCCGCGCCAATCAGGAGAGTTCCGATCAGATTGATCTGGCGAGGGGGCGTCACGTGAGATACGGCGGGTTGAGAGCGGAGGTATGCGACCACTGACTGGACGTCGGAATCACTCAGGCCGTGGAAGCCCTCTGAAGGCATGACGATCAGAGCGCGTCCGTTTCGATCGACCCCTTCGCGAGTAGCGCGGATGATCTCACCGTCGGACCAATCCTTGAGTGGGCCGCCCGGCGTGAGATTTGGGGCGTATAACGTCCCGAGTCCGGAGCCATCCGGAGATGACAGCATACTGGCTCTTCCGCCGTCCAACGGAAGGGCACCGGTCGTCGAATGGCAGCCCGCGCAAACATAAGCGAGGTGTTCGCCCCGGGCCACCTGATCGGCGGTGGCGTTGACCTTGACGTCGACAACTGGATTCGCGTGGGCTGCCTGCAGGACGTAGGCACCCCGCAGGTCGACGGCGGCGATCAAAGCGAGAGCAACCGCGAGTAGGCCAGCCAGAATGCTGCCCGGAAAACGGATCAAACCACTTTTCGCCCGGCGGGCGCGGGTAACGATGAAGGCGCACACGATGGCGAGGAGGACCAAGATAATGCCGGTGACGAGTGAGGTCATTGTCGTCCTCCGTCGGTACAAGTAGCTCAATAAAAGCACGGTCCGACGGGAGAAGTATAGGCAACTTTAGAGCACGACGCGACCAGCTCCGGTCGGGGCACTCCTCGTGGGTGCCCCGACCGAAGCTGGTCGGCAACACATTTGTGGCTGCTGTTTTAGAATGAATCGTTCGTCCGGCTAGCGCCCCGCTCCCCCATGCCGGCGCGTGCTCGGCGGCGGCAGGACCGGCGGATTCACGAGGTCGAGCCGAGGCAGCTGGATGTCGGTCTCGGTCACCGGACAAGGTAGGGTCGGATTATTCGCGTTTTGGCCCCCAAGGTCGTGCCGGGCGTCAAACGAGATTCGAACGTTACCCAGCGGGTCGAACGCCAGGGACGACCGACCGCCGCTCGACCACGTGGAAATCGTGCAATTGTAAAACGGCACCACCGGATAGTTTCCGGCAAGCGACGACGCCGATTCGACCATCTCGTACTTCCAATTACCAGTGGGCGATTGACAGGAGGTTGTGCACCAACCATAGGCGACGCCGTTTCCCGCGGCTGCGAAGGTCAAGTGCGGCAGGTCCGCCGAATCGATTCGCAGTTGGGGCGTGGCGCCATAGCCAGCCGGAAGTGACATAAGCGCTGAAATCGCCTGAGTCGTCCAGGTGGTGCTACTACCGGTGCACGTCAGGTCACATGACAGGTAATAGAGAGTCGAGCTGGTGAAGCTTGGGTTGGTCATGTCGCCGGAGAAGAGGATCGCCCGCGGATTGCCGTTCGAGTCGGTCTGAAGATTGTAGCGGGCGCTGGTCGAGTTGACGCCCGAGTCGAAAAGAGTCTTCGCGCTCCAATTCGAGTGGGTTAAGCAATTCGTATTGCACTGGGCGTAGTTGACGACACTCGTGTTTGTCACGAAGTTAAGAAATGTATACATCAGGCGTGGCTGGCCGGTTGGCGATAGCGCCAGCGACACCGGGAATCCTCCGCTTGGGTCGAGGAGGACCTCGGCCCAACTTAGCGGATTGGTGCAATTGGAGAAGCAGGTACGGAAGAACATTCCGTTGTGGGTGAGATTCTCCTGACTGTCGCTGTACACGAACGACGGATTTCCCAGTGAGTCGAGGCGGAAGTAGGAGTGGAGGTAGCTCGATCGGCGGGCCGGAATATCCTGAACCTGCTGGGACACCGGGGTCATGGTCCAGCTCGTGGGGCTGGTGCAGTTGGCGTTGCAGGTCGCGTAAAGATACTGGACGAAGTCCAGCGCGTTCAGGTTCGGGTTCTTATTGATGGTCGTGTACAGTAGCACTCGGGGGTGGCCATCTGGAGTCAGCTGTAGACGAGCATCCAGGACCCGATCGCCAAGCTCGACCTTCGTCCAATTCGCCGACGACGAACATCCCGACGGACAATAGGCATAAAAGAGTGGGATCGTTCCCGCGTCAGTCGCAAACCCATCGGCGACTGAATACGTCACGTGGATTCCGCCGTTGCCGTCGACCTCGACGTTTGACCCGACGGTTGGGACGACCGGAAACTGGTTATTCGAGATGTCAAACGGCAGCCAGAGCGCGCCAGTTGGACCGGGACCGGTCACGACGCGCGCGTTGTTCGCGGCTAGGGGTATAAAGAGCTTCGGCAGCACCGGTGCAAGGGGAGCGGACCGCGGCGAAAGGCCCGAGAAAAGCGCCAATTGCCCCTGGGCCGCCGAGGGAACCGCGACACTCGCGACGACGAGGGCCGTCAGGATCAGAACCCGCGCCAGGTTAGGCAAACCAGGTCGACGTGGAGACGGGTGCGGTTGAAGCATGTGATCCTCCCAGCGGCGAACACGCCGCGAATCAGTTTGGCATCCCCGATCCAAGACACGGGACGACTCAAATGAATCGCCGGGTAGCGCCAGATTGGGATCGTGAGTGCGGAATGCCCGGGGGAGGATTGAGGTCGATGGTGCCGACCGGCCCCCGCCGGTCGGAGAGACGGACGAGGAAGAGGCTCGGGAACGTCGAAGCACGGCGACGTGGCGGAAAATGACCGAGGTGCGAGCGACTCGTCGGGGTGAGCCACCTCCTCCAAAACGCCAGCACGAGGACGGGCGAGGTCAACCGACGACCGCTCGCTCGCTCTGCCGCCGCTAGCCTATCTAGGTTACGTCAACCTTGCCTCCGGTGTGTAAACGAATCCGGAACACTTTTTGCTGATTCGCCCGCCACCTCGAGGTAATGGTTTATCGTCGCCTGCGTTACTATAGAATGACGATCGAATGAGCTGAGGGAAAGATAAATGGCATTCCGAAACGTCATCTCAACCCTGATGCCAAACGGCGAAGAGATCATGGGACCGACCGTGATGCTCTGGCACTACCCGAACAACGACATTATGAATCAGTCCCTTCTCACGGTGGAGAGCAACCATTTCTGCGTATTGAAGTCGCGAGGCGCGATTCTAAACGTGTACGAAACCGGACAGTATCCGGTGGAGACCCCCCAAAAAGTCCTGTTCGGATCGCTCCAGCAGGCGTTCTACGGTGGCCAGAGCCCGTGGCAATTCGAGGCGCTCTACATCAACCGGGCGAAGCTGGTCATCAAGACGTCGGGACGCGCGCTATCGCGCGAATTGGCGGAAATGAGCTACGACGTCGACTACTACGTCCACGTCGCCACGAAAGAAGACGCGGTCAAGGTCGTCCAGCACATGCCTTACCGGGGCCACGCCCTCAGCACGGATGACGTGAACGGCTACGCCGGCCCGGTGGTCGAGCAGGCGGTGAACCAGGTCGTTCAGGTCACGCCTCTCGAGCGGGTCAACGAAAAGATTCACGAGCTGACCGAGATCGTTCACGAGCACTTGCAGGAGTTCCTCGCCGGGTACGGCATCACTCTGGATATGGTCAAGGTTCTGGTCTCACCGGCCGACGAGCTGATGCGACAGTTGATCGCGTTGAAGGCGTTTGGTCTGGCGGAGATCGACGCTGTACGATACTACACCGCGCTCGAGATGGCGCGGCGCGGTGTCATCTCCGCCCCGAACATGGCGGTGGGCGAAGGGTTCAACATTGGCAGCACGATGTCCAGCATTCAAGTTCCTCTGGCCAGCCACTCCGCGGCATTGCCCACTGGAACGGGCGACGGGAACAAATAGCCGTGCTGGATCCGCGACACCTGCTCACAAATATACTGACGGGCTACGGCTACAACCTGTACGAGTCAAAGAACCGGGCCCGGGCTGACGATCTTCTCGTCCGAGAGAAGGCCGCCGAGTGCGTGGCCGAAGCGGCAACGGCCATTCGCTCGCTCCGAACCGCCTATCACCGTCGGTATGTGCCGCCAGCGTCGCGTGAGAATCCGGATCCGCCACCCGAGCGAATGGAGCACATTCGGGCAATGGCGCGCTTACAGGAGCGGTTGGCAGATCTGGAGACGCGGATCCGAAGCATGGCGGTTCCAACCCAGGACCGGGTGTGGGAGCACGTTCGAAGCGAAAAGGCCACACTCAATCAATTGTTGCTCCACGACTACAATCTGATCGCCCCATGCCGCGAGCTTCGCGAAAAGGTTCTGTCCCTGTCACCGGCTGACTGGAGCGATGAGGTCGCGTCGGAGTTGGAGGATCTGACCGGACAGGTCGAGCGGTCGGTCCGGTCGCGGGCCGAGTTTCTACGCATGCCGGGGTGGTAGGGGGCGCCGGAGTGCCCCCACCCCCGCCCTCCCCGTGCACGGGGAGGGCGTAGTGACGCGGCGGGCCGTGGCCCGCGAGCGAGCCGATCCGTTCTTTCCCCCCGTGCACGGGGGGATAAAAGGGGGGGCGTCCCTCTCCGGCTGGAACAAGGCCCCGTACCTCAACCGTCGCCCCACCACCGCTGCGGGCTGTGAACGAGATGCAGGACACCCCGGATTCGAATGACTGAGTTCCGCTGAGGTCTTCTTGCTCCCGAGCTTTGGTTGACCATCCTCCGTACGCCTGGTTATAGTGACGGCGGTTGGAGTGATGAATGATCTCGGTTGCCGTCGACATCGGAGGCACCTTCACCGACGTCGTCGTTCTGAACGACGGTAAGGTCGTCACGTTCGCGAAAGTTCCCACGACGCCTCGCGATCTCGCCGATGGTATCGCGAGTGGCGTGCTGACGTCGCTGGGTCAAATCGGTTTTCAACCGGGCCAGGTCGATCGCTTCGCGCATGGCACGACGGTCGCGACGAACGCGGTTCTCGAGCGAAAGGGCGCGACGGTCGGGCTGCTGACAACCGACGGTTTCGAGGACGCGCTCGAAATCGGCCGGATGAAGCGGCGGGAATTGTACGATCTTTTCATCGACGCCCAATCCCCGGTGTTTCTGGCTCCCGGTCGCCGCCGCGAGCCAATCCCCGAGCGCCTCGACGCGAACGGCAACGTGCTTCTCCCGCTCGACGAAAGCCAGGTCGAGCGGGCAGTTCGGCGGCTCGTCGAGGTCGAAAGTGCCAACGCCATCGCGGTCTGTTACCTCCACTCCTACCGCAACCCGGTTCACGAGCGCCGCACCCTCGACATCATTCGCGCGATCTATCCTAATTTACCGGTCTCCCTCTCATCCGAGGTCAATCCCCAATTTCGCGAATACGAGCGGACCTGCACGACCGCCTTCGACGCCTATCTCCGGCCAATCATGACGACCTACATCAAGATACTGGTCGACCGTCTGGCCGAAGAGGGCGTCCGGTCCCCGATCGAATTGATGCTGTCGCGTGGCGGCTTAGCTCACGCCCGACGGGCCGCGAATCAGCCGGTCACTCTGTTCCTGTCGGGGCCGGCCGCCGGGGTTCTTGGCGCCTCGGTCGAGGCCCGGCTCCAGGGCTTTCCGGACGCCATTACCCTCGATATGGGCGGAACCAGTGCCGACGTCGCGCTAGTCCACGACGGGACGCCGACGATTCGATCCGAAGGGTCGATTGACGGGTATCCGGTCCGCACGCCAATGCTGGACATGACCACGGTTGGCGCTGGGGGCGGGTCGATCGCCTGGATCGACGCCGCCGACGCCCTCCACGTTGGTCCGCGAAGCGCCGGCGCGGAGCCCGGTCCAGCCTGTTATGGTCGCGGCGGCGAGAGCCCGACCGTGACCGATGCGAGCCTGCTCCTGGGATACCTCAATCCCGACGGACTTGGGCGCGGAAAAATGCGGCTAGATCGTAAGGCGGCGCTGGCCGCTTTTCGCCCACTCGCGGAACGGCTTGGCTTCGACGTCGTCCAGGCAGCGCTCGGGGTGCACCGGGTCGTCAACGCGGCGATGGCCGATCGGATTCGCCTGGTCTCGATCAAGCGAGGGGTTGACCCCCGACGGTATACTCTGGTCGCCTTTGGCGGGGCTGGGCCGCTCCACGGATCGGCACTTCTCGCCGATTTACCCATTCGGGCCGTTCTGGTGCCGTCACGTCCCGGGGTTCTATCAGCCATTGGACTCGCCTGGGGAGCGACCGAGCACGACACCCAGGTCGCGATGCATCAGAGGCTGGAGAATCTGTCCGATGGGGAGATCCAACGGCAACTGGGCGAGCTGGATCTGTTGGGACGGCAGGTTCTGGCGGACGAGGGGATCGTCGACGACGTTGTCGCGGAGGCAGTGGCGGCGGTGCGCTACGTCGGCCAGTCCTACGAGCTTGACGTCCCTTTGAGCCTGTCCGACGGGCAGTTCGATGCGATTGGGGTCGACTTCCAGCGCCTTCACCAACAGGTATACGGCTACGCGAACCAGGGGTTACCGGTCGAGGTGGTCAGCTTGCGTCTCACCCATCGGCGCCGCGCCGTGACTCCGGAGCCTCTCGTCGGTCGTCCGGGCCACGGCCGCCCCTTCGCCGAACGGCAAGCCTACTTCCCCAATCTCGCGACCGCGGTTCCGACGCCGGTGTACTGGCGCGACGACCTGGCCGAGGAGCAGGTTGTTCGCGGGCCAGCCGTCATCGAGCAGGAGGACGCGACGACGGTGGTCTACCCAGGCCAGAGCCTCCGTCGGTTGTCGACCGGCGGGTTGCTCATCGAGCGCCGGGAGGATCGATGATTCAGATTGATTCCGCGGTCAGGGTCGACTCGATTACGCTCGAGGTCACCCGGAACCGTCTGGCTGTCATCGCGGACGAAATGGAAGAGATTCTCCTGCGCAGCTCGTACTCGCCGATTGTGAAAGAAGGACTCGACGCCTCGGCGGCGCTCTTCACCCGCGACGGCGAAACGTTGGCCCAGTCGGTGGCGATCCCGATTCACCTTGGCACGCTTGTCCCGGCCGTTCGCCGAATCATTCAGGAATTTCCGCTGGACCAGATGCATCCAGACGACGTCTACCTTCTAAACGATCCCTACGATGGCGGCACCCATCTACCCGACGTCATTATGGTCGTTCCGATCGTCGTGGAAGAACATGTCGTGGCGCTGGCGGCGACGCTGACCCACCATCAGGAAATGGGCGGCAAGACGGCGGGAAGCGTTCCGACCGACGCGACCGAGATCTTTCAAGAAGGATTCATCATCCCGCCGTTGAAGTTCATCGATCGCGGCGTTCCAAATGAGACGCTCCACCGCTTGTGGGCGAGAAACCTCCGGATTCCCGAGGTCGTGTTCGGCGACCTTCGGGCCCAGGTTGCCGCGGGGCGTTCGGGCTGCCGACGGGTACAGGCCCTCGTCGCCGAGCTAGGCGTCAACCAGTCGCTCGCGGCATTTGAGACCCTTCTGAACAATGCCGAGCGGCTGGTGCGGGCCCGAGTGGCCGAGATTCCGGACGGAGCCTACACCTTCACCGACTACCTCGACAACGACGGCGTCGAGCTCGATCGCCGGCTTCAAATTACCGCGACGGTGACGATTGAAGGCGACCGAATCCAGGTTGACTTCACCGGCACCAGCGCGCAGGCACGGGGACCAGTCAACGCGGTTCCCTCGTCAACCCTTGCCGCCGTGTATTACTGCGTCAAAGCCGTCACCGATCCGGAGATTCCAAACAATGGCGGCTGCTACCGGGCGATCGACGTTCACCTCCCCGAGGGGTCGTTAGTTAATCCGACCTGGCCGGCGCCGGTCAACGCGCGCACCGCGACGGTTAAGCGGATCACCGACGCTATTTTCGGAGCGCTTCACCAGGCGTTACCCGGCCGCCTCCCAGCCGCCAACTCCGGCGAGCTGGTCGTTATGTCCCTGTCCGGAATCGATCCCCGGACCGGACATCGATTCATTACGAGCGAGCTTGGCGCCGGTGGAATGGGAGCGCGACCGGGCAAAGACGGCGTCGACGCGATCGAGACCGACGCCACGAACTGTATGAACCTGCCAGCCGAGAGCGTTGAGCTAGACTTCCCGATCCGGATCAATGAGTGGCGGCTTCGATCGGACTCGGGCGGCGCGGGGCGCTGGCGCGGTGGCCTGGGTATCGTCAAGTCGTTCGAGGCGGTCGGAACCTCGGTCGAGCTGAGCTACCGGGGCGAGCGACACGAGACCGCGCCATGGGGGGTAGCTGGCGGGCACGACGGGATGATGGCCAAAGCGAGAGTCGTACGAGCCGACGGACGAATCGACACCCTGGGATCGAAGCAAATCGTGGCCCTCAAGTCCGGCGAACGACTTGTGATCGAGACGGCCGGCGGGGCCGGGTATGGCGAGCCGTCCGAGCGCCCGCGGGCAAGCGTGCAAGACGACCTTCGCGATCGCAAGATCTCGCCCGAGGCCGCGCGACGAGAGTACGGCCTAACGGAGGGGTAACCCCTCCCCCGCCCTCCCCTTTGACAAGGAGAGGGAGGACCGGGGCGACGCCGTCGGCGTCGCGGGCGCGGCGCGCCCTCCGGGTCCTAGCTCCCGCTCTCTCCTTGTCAAAGGGGAGAGCGGGCGGGGGGTGAGAGGGGTCTTCCGGGCGGTCGTAGTTGGAAAGTGCGATGCCACCTACACCAGGCCTTTAATGATAGGCTGGTCGAGTCCCTTCCGGAGCTTTGATCTCATCGGTTTTCTCTGATTGATCCGTCAGGGTTGGAAGTGTCACGACAAAGCGAGTTCCGCCCTCCAAGGGAAATTCGGCGTTGAGCTCGCCGCCGTGCAAGGCGACGATCTTTTGACTGACGTACAGCCCGAGCCCGAGCCCGGAGCGGTTGTTCTCGCGGTCGGCCTGATAGAAGCGTTCGAACAGCTGCGAGCGGCGCTCCAGAGGTATTCCCGGCCCATCGTCGGCCACGGACAGTCGAACGGTTCCGGCGGTTGGGCAGCTCACGTCGACTCGGATGGTGCCGCCATCCAGGCTGAAGCGCACCGCGTTCTCGAGCAGGTTGGTCAGTACCGCTTCGAATCGGCCGACGTCGAGTGACGCCCGGACGTCCGGGACAACGTTAAGGACGATGCGGTGGTGGATCAGAAGGCTTTGGTACTGAAGGACGATGTCCTCGACCAGCGCTCCCAGGTTGGTGTTCGCTCGATCAAGGTCGACCTGATCGAGGTCGAGCACGGTCGCGTCGAAAAGGCGCGAAACCAGGTTCGCCAGGCGGGTCGACTGTTGGTCGATCACGGTTAGAGCGCGCTGGACGGTCCGAGTGTCGACCTCTCCTTTCCTCCGAATCCGGAGCATTTCAAGCTGGGCGTAGCCGCGTAAGTTTGTTAACGGAGTATTCAGCTCGTGCGCGGCCACCGCGATGAACTCTTCGCGAACTTTGACCGCGGCCTCGGCCTGCTTCCGCGCCGCCTGTTCGGCCCGGAAAAGCTGCGCGCGATCGATCGCATTGGCGGCCCGTTGAGCGAGCTGCTCGGCGAGAGAAAAATCGGCCTCCGAAAAACGGCGGTCGGATTCGCTGATCACGAACATCATTGAGCCGAGGACCCGTCCGCGCGAGGTCAGAGGGACGACGATCAACGACTTTGGTCCGAGCACCCGCAACACCCGCAAGTGCTCCGGGTCCTGAGCGACCGCGATCAGTAAGTCGTCAGTGAACTCACCAATTAGCTGGGCTTGTCGGGATTGCGTCGTCAGTGGCGTCCCGTCGGGGAATTGCGGATTAATCGGAAAACGGGCGTCCAGGAGATGGAGGAGAGCGAGTTTTGAGGGGTCGACGTGAGCCGAGGCGAGCCGGCGGATCCCTCCATCGTCGCCGTACACGAAAAACTGACACCAGTCGGCCACGTGCGGTATCGCCAGCTTTGCCAGAGTCGAAAGGGCAGCGTGGTAATCGAGGGACGCGTTGAGCGCTCGACTCGCTTCGGAGAGGAACCTCAGACGTTGCTGGACTGCCTCGGCCTCGTTTCGGGCATGTCGCTCGGCTTCGAATAGGAGCCCATTGTCGACCGCGAGCGCGGCCCGACGAGCCAATTCTTCCGCGGTTCGGAGGTCGAGCCGTCCCGGAAGATGCCCTGGTTCGCGGGCGAAAACCAGCGCACCAATGAGTCGCCCTCGGGCCACCATGGGGACAACGACGCCCTGCAACGGTGGAAGAACCCAGTGTAGGTCGCCAATGCCAAGCTCAAAGAAGGCCAGCGTCGCGTCGTTCTGGCCGACGTTCGTAATTTCCACGGGATGACCAGACCGAAGGGCATCCCCCACCGCGCTGCCAATGGCAGGCATCGGACGACGAGCAAATGACCTGCGACTATGACGCCTGGCTAGCTCCGATGCCGGTTGCGCGGAGGCGACGGCGACGGGACGGAGGAACCGTTCCTCCTCCACCAGGTACGCCGCGCACCAATCGCCGATATTTGGTACGACGACGTGGACGAGGCGGTCCAGAGCCGTCTCATACTCGAGCGAGGTCGAAAGGGCACTGCCGGCTTCGGCGAGCAGTTGTCGCGCGTATTCTTGACGCTTTCGTTCGGTGATGTCGCGGGCAATGATTGACACGCCAATCACCCGGCTAGCCGTGTCGCGCAATGGCGCAATGCTCGCGGAGATGTCGATCTGCTGACCATCTCGCCGCTTGCAAACCGTTTCGAAGTCGGTCAGCAGCTCGCCCCTTGCGACGCGCTTGATCAGACGATCAAATTCGTCGGCGCGATCCTCCGGAAGAATCAACTTGAGGTGCTTGTCCGCCATGGCCCCGGCCGGGTAACCATAAAGTCTCTCGGCTCCCTCGTTCCAGGTCATGATCGTCCCTTCTAAGGAGACGGCGTAGATCGCGTCGGACGACGACGCCGCGATGGCGGCAAGTCGCGCCTCGGCATCAAAAAGGCGTTCCCGGTCCAACGCCAGGGCACATTGCCTGGCTACGGCCAGCATGAAATCACGATCGTCCGCATCGAGGTGGCGGCTTCGATCAAAGGACAGGTGAATGGCGCCAATTCCTTGACCATCGACGAGCAGGGGAAGGGTAACGGCGGATCCATCTCCTAAGAACCCTTGAGTCGTGGACAGGTGCGGGTAGAGGCTGGCGCGTTCCTGATTATTCGCCAGGATGACTGGTTGGCCGGTACGGACCGCGTCACTGGCCGGCGATGATGCCGTCATAGGAAAGCGACGCCAGGTCGCGTCCATCTTTGAGGCATCGTCCGGCTCTGCAATGTATCCGTGATGGTAGAGGACCTCGAACGTACTACCGCCCTGGACAAGCTGAATGACCGAGCCAGCTTGAGCGTCGAGGGCCGCTAACGCCTGGTCGATAATGAGAGCGGTCACCTCCGGTAACGTGCGTGCCTCCGCGAGGACCGCGGTGACGTGCTGCAGCCGACGGCTGTACTCGGCGGTGCGCTGGGCCCGCTTTTCCGCCGCGCTCGCCCGCAGTCGCTGTTCGGGAACGAGCACGGCGACAAAACACACCACGAGGAAAGTGATTGTGGAATAGACAAGGCTGGTCGCTTCTTCGGTCCATGGAACCATGTCGACAAAGTCGAGCGCGATCGCGACGACCGCGACGCCGAGAACGGTTCTAGTCCGAAACTGAAGGGCCGCGATTAGCACCGGCAGGACGTAGGCGATCTGAAGATTCACCTCCTGAGTTGGCATCAGGTCCAGGGCCGCGGCGATTCCCATCGTGATGACGACGCCGGCGGCGGTGAAAAGTTCCGGCCGGGTTAAGCGTTGCAATCCCACTCCGGTCGTGCGGTCTCCAGTGCGTCGCGCTTGAATCATCCAACCCACCCACATCTTTCGGCGAAGTCTTGGCCGATCTTCAAGCGGATGCTTGACGTCCAGGATGACTCTGGGCGACTGCCCGTCGGATCGTATCGACGAAATGGTGAAGATCGAAAGGTTTGGGAATAACGGCGAAAAGATCCTGCGCTGCTGGATCTAACTGGTCGGCGCCAGGCCGAGCCGTGCACAGGATGAACGGCACCTGAGGCCAGCCACTTCGGAGGTGAGCGATCGAACCCAGGTCGAGGACGGTGACCGGGCCTTCAATCAGGTCGGTCACGACTAAGCTTGGGGGTTCGCCTCTCGCCTGGATCAAAGCTTCGCCAGTGTTCTCGGCGAGCAAGGGGATATAACCGGCCTCGTCGAGCACAATGCCGATCAGCTCTCGCAGAACCGCGTCCGGTTCGATCACGAGCACCCGCATGCGCTGCGGAGTCGGGTTTCCGGTCGTCATAGGGCCACTCTCATGGCTAAACCTCATGCTTGATTCAACGGTGGCTGACGGAGGGGGACCGGAGGGCGACAACGGAACTCTTGCGAGCCGCAGGGTTAACGTGATCCACAGCCAACCAACCTGGCACTTCAATTTGACCACACTTTGTCCCCAAGTCAATGAACCAACCATGAACGTGTCGGCGTGCGGCATGGATTGGCTCCGTCATCGCCGCGGTTTATTGGGTGCGTGGGTCCCTCCCCGTAGGTTATACTCACCGTCGGCAAGGAGGGTGAACGATGGACTACCGAACGCTAGGCAAAACTGGCGAGCGTGTAAGCGCGATTGGGATTGGCGGCGCCCACGTGGCGCGAGCCAGCAGTCCCGAAGAATCGACTAGAATCGTTCGCACGGCCATCGACAATGGCATCACCTTCATGGACAACTGCTGGGACTACTCGGGCGGCGAGGCCGAGGTTCGCATGGGACACGCCCTTCGGGATGGTTACCGCGAGCGCGTTTTTCTGATGACGAAGATCGACGCCCACTTCGCCCCGATTGCCCTACAGCAAATCGACCAGTGCCTGGCCCGTCTTCAGACCGACATGATCGACCTCGTCCAGATTCATGAGGTGATTCGCCCGGACGACCCTGAAAAGGCGTTCGCGCCTGGCGGGTCGATCGAGGCGTTGGTGGCTGCCCGCGAGGCCGGCAAGATTCGCTTTATTGGCTTTACCGGACATAAGAGCCCGGACATTCACCTGAAAATGCTCGGGATGCCGTTCGAGTGGGATACCGTTCAGATGCCGTTGAATTGCGTCGACCGCTCGCACGATAGCTTCGAGGCGAAGGTACTTCCGGTCCTCGTGAAGAGAGAAATCGGTGTCCTTGGCATGAAGCCCCTGGCGGCGGGCGCCGCGGTCAAGGAAGGCGTGGCGACGGCGGAAGAGTGCTTGCGCTACGCGCTGAGCCTGCCGACGTCGGTTGTGATTACCGGGTGTGATTCGATACCCATCGTCGAGCAGGCGATCCGAGTTTGGAAAAACTTCACGCCGATGAGTCGCCAAGAGATGGATGCGCTCCACGCGCGCACGGCACCTCGTAATCCCCAGGGCGCCCTCGAAGGCTACAAGTCGACCGGCCGCTTCGACGGCACGAATAACAACCCGCACTGGCTCACAACCGCATCGGTCGTGGCCTGATCGATATTTCAGTCCGCCCGCAGCTTTGGCGCGACCTCCCGTTCGAAACGGCGCGCGCCCTCCAACCTAGGGAAATCGGCGAAGCGCAGAATCAGGTCGCGCACCCCGACGTCGACGAACGCCTGGACCTTCTCGGTGACCTGCTCGGGCGTGCCGATGATCGCCCCATTCTTGTTGTGAGGATAAAGGGGATTGGCGTCGGCGATGGCCTGGGCCTCGGCGGTGCTGTCCGCGATCGAGACGACCTGACATTGCCAGTTGATCAGAATATCCTCGACGTCCCGGCCGACCTTCTGACAGTGGTCCGCGAGCACGCCAAGGCGACGGCGTAGCTCATCCGGCTCGGGCGCGGTCGTGTTCCACCAATCGGCGTACTTTGCGACGAGGCGCAGGCCGATTTGTTCGCCGGAGGCGCCGATCATAATAATTGGCGGGTCGACCGGTCGCGGCTCGGCGTAGGCGCGATCGACGCCGAAGTGCTTTCCCGCGAACGTCGCCGGGCTTTCGGTCCACATGGCCCGCATCAGCTGAACCGCGTCGGATAGTTGTTCCATTCGGACCTTCGGCAGCGGGTAGGGGTAGCCGTACATCCGGTATTCGCTCTCCATCCAGCCGGCTCCGATACCCAGGATCACTCGCGATCCGGTCAGACCCTGGAGCGTCGAGATCATTTTCGCCAGCAATGCCGGCGGCCGAAACGAGTTGCCCAGGACGATCTGTCCGTATCGGTAACGGGGATAGAGCGAGGCGAAGTGAATCAACGCGGTAACGCATTCGAGCGTGTCCCACTCCGGTGGCGCCCACGTCGCGCCCGGCACCAGATGATCCGACATCCACACGGTTTGGTAGATGCTGTCCTTCAACGCCTCCAGGCTCTCGTGGACGTGCGGCAGCCACGCGCCAAGCTTTGCCCCACCGGGATCCCACATCGGCATCCGCCAACCATAGGTGATTTGACTAGGGCGGCCTTTCGGATTCGACACCGGCTTCTCCCTTCGCTTTCCTCGCAGCACAGTTGACACAATCTAGCACGCCTATCGCGGCTCGGTCACCCGCCCGGCGAACCGGTGGAACCGTCCGATCAAGGATGAATCCGGCCTGATGGCTGACAGCTGGACGGTCGCGGTCGTGCCGGTGCCAACGGTGCTGGTCATGGTTAGCTGTCCCCCGTGGGCCTCGGCGAGCGACTTGGCAATCGCCAGTCCAAGTCCGGTACCGCCATGGTTCCGCGATCGAGCGGTATCGACCCGATAGAAGCGATCGAAAAGGCGCGGGAGATGCTCCGGTTCGATTCCTTCGCCCGTATCGGATACCTGCACGACCACGTCGGCGCCATGAGCCTTCGCGCTGAGAGTCACATCTCCGCCGGCCGGCGTGTGCTTCAGGGCATTGTCGACCAGGATCAGGAGCAGCTGCTGAAGACGATCGGGATCGCCCTCGATCGTAGGAATCGGCTCCTCCCGCTGGTACGCCAACCTGACCCCCCGTTCGGCGGCAAGCGGAGTTGTCAGGGTGACCACGTCCGAGGCGATCGATCCCAGGTCGACTTCCCCGACCTCGAGATACAAGGTGCCTTGATCCGAGCGGGCCAGGGTTAGGAGGTCGTCGGTCAACCGTTCCATTCGCCCGATTTCCGACCGAATGTCGTCCAACAGCGCTCGATTCTTTTCGAGCGGCTCGGATCGATGCCGATCGAGCAGGTCGTGGGCCGAGCGCAGGACGGTTAGCGGCGTGCGGAGCTCGTGGGAGGCGTCGGCGACAAACTCTTGCTGGCGGCGAAAAGCCGCCTGAATCGGGACGAGGGCCCGCCCCGAGAGGAACCACGCTCCGGCGATCGTTAAGACGACCCCTCCGCCGCCGACCAGGAGAAGAACCTGGATGACCCCCCGTAGCGCCTCTTCTTCGGGGACGAGACTCTCGCCGACGAGCAGAATCGGCGAAGCTATCCCCCGTAAGTCAGTTCGCCGAGTGTAGACCCGAATATGGTCACTTCCCAGCGTCACCGTCTTGAACGTGTTATTGACGTTGGCTGCCAGGTTGAGCGACAGTGCCGAAACGTCGACCGACTGAGGGTTGGCGATCACCTGGCCGGTTGGAGTCACGAGGACGTAGAAGAAGCCACCCCGGAATCCTTCACGGTCGAGATGAAAGGGGTCGCCCTGAGCCTGGTGGAGACGTGCTTCCACCTGGTCTCCCTGGATGGCCAGAGAACGATCGGCCTCGGCCAGAAGGCTTCGCGCGAGGATGAAGTAAGTCGCGGTTCCCGCGAGCATCAGAATCAGGCCAAGAACGAGAACGCTCCATCCGACGAGCCGCAAACGAATGCCGGCGAATAACGCATTCATGGTTTCACCGTGTACCCGACGCCACGAACCGTCCGAATGAGCGGGCGGGAAAATCCCCGATCGATCCGGTCGCGAAGGTAGTGAATGTAGATTTCGACCACGTTGGACACGACGCCGGTGTCGTATCCCCAGACGTGGTCCATGATCTGGGCTTTGGTTAAAACGCGTCCCGGGTGCCGCATCAGGAAGTGAAGCAGCGCGAACTCCTTCGCGGTCAGCTCGATCTCGCGGTCAGCTCGGGTGACCAGGCGCGTCCCAGGATCTAAGACCAGGTCGCCGACTTGCAACACCTCGTCCTCGGCCTCGCTCTTTCCTCGGCGTCCAAGGGCTCGGATCCGAGCCAAAAGCTCCTCGAGCGCGAAAGGTTTCGTGAGGTAATCATCAGCGCCCGCATCCAGCCCCAGCACACGATCGGCGACCGTATCCCGGGCGGTCAACATGAGGATAGGCGTGCGCACCTTTTTCATTCGAAGTTGACGGCATACCTCCAACCCGTCAATCCCCGGAAGGAGGACGTCGAGGACGATGAGATCGTGCTCGGTTGTCTCGGCACAGGCCAGGCCACTCGTGCCGTCTCCGGCGACCTCGACCTGATGACCGGCCTCGGTGAGCGCTCGCTCGACCAGATGAGCGACGCGTGGGTCGTCTTCGACCAACATCACGTTCACTCCGTGCACTCTCCCGAACGATTGCATTGCCACGCGACTCTGCTCTTACGAAAGTATACTGTCGCATTCTTGGAACAAACTTGGAATTGACTTAACGAAAAATTGTCCCAATTCCAAGGTTCGTCCAAGATTGGCCTTCTATAGTGAGTATATCGGCTCCATTTCGTAGCACATTGCCGTAGACCAGCCACGGGAGATAACCCGATGACCCAGGAAAGAGTGCGAGGTACCGGACCGGTCGGACCACGGAGTCAGTCGACAGCGTCGACTGCTCGCTCATTGGGGCCCAAGTCGGCCGGTCCATCGCCAAAAAAGGCGACCAACAAGCGGATCACAAACAACCTCGTCGCGCTCAGCTCCGTCGCGATTCTATCGGTGTATGGCATCGGCTATGCGCGCACCCAAAGTGCCGCGGACCTGATGGCCAACCAGGGGGGAGCGACCGGCACTCCGCCAGGTTCGTCCGCCGCGGTGCCGGCGGCCACCGTACCGTCGGCGAAGGCTCGCCAAACGACTCCGGTAGCGCCAACAGCCACGCCGATTCCAATCCCGTCGGATGATAGTCAACAAAGCGATGGAGCGGTTGGTCAGATCGGGCAAGATGTGCCGCCGTTGCCAACGGCAACGGCGGCGGTTGAAGCCACCTCGACGACAGGAGCAACGCCATCCGAGAATGTCGCAACGGCTCCAACCCTCACCCCCGTTGCCCCGGTCGCAAAACCGACAACGCCGCGTGCCACGCCGACGACTCCACCCGCCACGCCGACGGCCAAGCCGAACGTCCGAACCCTGCGAGATGGGAGTTACGTTGGCAACGGCTTCAGCCGGCACGGCGGTATCGAAGCCACGGTGGTTATCAGTGGTGGAAAGATCGTCTCGGCAAACGTCACCAACTGTGGAACTCGATATCCGTGTCGACTGGTTACTCCACTGGTGAGCGAGGTGGTGTCGAGCCAGACGGCGCCGATCGACATGATCTCCGGCGCGACTGATAGCTCGTATGCCTACCACGACGCCGTGGTCAAAGCCCTCTCGCAGGCGACGTAAGGACGTGGACGTTGGATCGGCCGCCCTGCCTTACAGCCAAACGATCGTGTCGATGGACACCTTCGTGACGATTCAGGTTGTCGGGATGTCGGCCCAGGACGAAGCAGTCCAGCGCCTTGAAGCCGCCTTCGGCTGGTTTCGTCGGGTTGACGAGTGTTGCACCCGCTTCAACCCGACGAGCGAGGTTATGAATCTGACCGCCCACGTCGGCGAGCCCGTCGACGTAAGTCCCCTCCTCTTTGAAGCAGTTCAGTTCGCGCTGACGGTCGCGCGGGCCAGTGGAGGAGCGTTCGACCCAACGGTCGGCCACACCCTGGAGGCCCAGGGGTTCAATCGCGATTATCGAACCGGACGGACCGTGAGCTCCGGCATTCGCGACGACAAGCGTGTCCGCTATACCGACGTGAAGCTCGATCCAACCCGGCGGTCGATTACCCTGAGAAAGCCGCTCGTTCTGGACCTGGGGGCTGTCGCTAAAGGGATGGCCATCGATCTGGCCGCCCGAGAGCTTCGTCCATTCGCCAATTATTCGATTGACGCGGGTGGCGACATTTACGTTGCCGGCCACAATGCAACTGGATCGCCCTGGCACATCGGAATTCGCCATCCCCGACATCGCGATCAAATTCTTGAGACGCTCGTCCTATCAGAGCAAGCCGTCTGCACGTCCGGTGATTACGAACGAGTTAGCCAGGCTGAAGATGGGGGTTTCCACATCGTGGATCCGCGAACCGGTCACTCTCCGCCGAGGATCGCAAGCGTGACGGTCATTGCGCCGACCGCGATATTGGCCGACGCCCTGGGTACCGCGGCGTTTGTTTTGGGCCCAATCGACGGCATCAAACTACTCGAGCGGCAGGGAGTCGAAGGTTCGATCGTCACTTCCGAGCTCGACGCGCGCACAACTCCGGGATACGCAAGGTATCGACAATGACCGTGGGGACAATGGTGCAACCAAAACCGCTTCGCGCTCTGCAACGGTTTTTTCGAACGCCAAAGGGCTATTTTCTCATCGTCCTGGCGGTCATCGCCGGGCTGGCCGCCGTGTCGGACGGGATCCCGACAGTCCTTCCTGGGCTCGTCGGCGGAACGGTCGCCGCCGTGCTTGCCGACATGGCGATCGTGTATTACCTGCGGGGGGAGTGGGAATTTCCGTCCGGTGGGCTGCTGACCGGGATGATCGTCGCCCTCGTGCTCAGATCACAGGAAAGCTGGTACGTTCCGGTCTGCACGTCATTTTTCGCGATTGGGAGCAAGCACCTGTTTCGCACGAGGTCGGCAAACGTTTTCAATCCAGCCGCGCTCGGTCTCGTTCTGTCCGCGTTCATTTTTCAGAGCGGTCAGAGCTGGTGGGGCTCTCTGCCGGACTTTCCGCCGGTCGCGCTCGTCGTGCTCATCGCGTTGGGGTTCTACATCGCCAACCACATCAATAAGATTCCGCTAGTGCTGGTATTCCTGGCCAGCTACTTCGTCCTGTTCACGTCAACCTCGTTCATCGCCGATCCCTCGTTGGTCGCCGAGATCTATCGATCGCCCGACGTTAACGCGGTGTTGTTCTTCGCGTTCTTTATGCTGGACGATCCGCCAACCTCGCCGGTCCGGTACCACGACCAGATCCGCTTTGGACTAATCGTCGCGGTGGCGAGCTACACCATCTTCGCCGCGACCGGCGGGGTGTACTACCTGCTCGCGGGCCTGTTGATCGGTAACGTTTGGGAGGCGCTGCGTCGCTCGTCGACCGCCCGACCACGAGAAACGGTGGTGGCGTAGGGAAGAGGCCCGGGATCTACGAGCAGACGGACGACGGGGGGGGACGACCCTCACCCGGCTGCGGCCGGCCTCTCCCAGCGGGGGAGAGGCGGAACGGCCACTACTCTCCATGGCTGGGTGGTCTGTCCCCTCTCCACGCGGGGCGGATCGATTCCCTGCCCTTGACGAGAGACCGGCCAATCCCCTCTCCCTCTGGGAGAGGGTTAGGGTGAGGGTCGCTTCCTCGTCGGCTAAAGTTCGCAATGTTTTGCTTGAAGCCGTGGCGTGGCGTGACTTCGAGGGACGGGGGACCGACCGGCTAAAGCCTCGACTCCCGGAGAGGGGTCGACCCCTCTCCGGGAGTCGAGGCTTTAGCCGGTCGGTCTCGTTCGTGCGTCGACATCGGCCAGATTGCAGGCAGGCCGTCAGTCGTAGCCTATCCCTACCCGTTCCTAAACCGGGGAATAATCTCCTCGGACACCCGTCGCCAGTTGTCCGCGAACTGCGGTCCCCAGGCGGGAATCACGAAGCGGGTAATTCCAAGGTCGATCAGCCCTCGGACTCTCTGCTCGATCGTGGCCGGACTGCCGCTGATCACTCCGGACCGGACCTGATCCACCGTCCGACGCATGTGCTGCGCGATGCTTTCGGCGTTTGCGTCGGTCAATTCCCCGACCCAGATCTGGACGTCGGTGGACTTAACGATGTCGCTCCCCTGACGACCGTAATTAGGTGCGTAGCCGTCGATCAGCTCGACCTTTCTTTTGAGAGTTTCCGGATCCCCGAAGCCGTGCCAGACGTCCGCGTGGCGGGCAACCACCCGGAGCGTTAGCTGCTCGCCACCACCGCCGATAACGATCGGTGGATGGGGCCGTTGGATCGGCTGGGGACTGATGAAGAAATCAGTTGCCTGAACGTACTTGCCGGAGTAGCTGACCTTCGCGCGCGGATCGCCACTCCAAACCAGCTTCGCGAGGTCGAGTGTCTCGCGAAGCGTTCCGATCCGCTCTTTGACTTCCGGAAACGGAATGTTGAACGACTTGAATTCTCGTTCGGCCCACCCAGCGCCAATTCCGAAGTCGAATCGCCCTTTGGAGATAACGTCGATCTGCGTCGCCAGCTTGATTTGCATCGCGGGATTTCGGTAGATGACGCCGGAGACCAGCGCCCCAATCCGCACTCGCCTGGTGACCGCGGCTAGAGCCGCCATGGTGGCGTAGCATTCGTGCTCCGAACCCTCCATGTCGCCCCCAATGGGATACAGGTGGTCGAAAGTCCAGAACGTCCCAAACGCGAGCTTATCCGCGGCGATGGCGGTGGCCAGATAATCGTCCCAGGAGACGTTTTGCGGTGGTAGCTTCAGGTCAAACTGAATCGCGGTCAATCTTTTTCCCCTTCATCGTGAGGTCGTGGCTCGACGGCTGGAGTTTCGTCACGGTTCACCTGAGGACGTCCAGGAGTCGAAGCTTCAACTAGTTCCCCGACGCTCGACCAGCTGAAGCTTCGACTCCTGATACAACCGGCGTCGTGAGCCAACTCTAGCGCTAGCGGATGGTCGAGAGCGCGTTCGCGTTACCTATTTTAGCACCGCGGGACATGTCGCCATCTGATTTGCGGCGATAACCATGGTATAACGTATGCGTAAGGTATTGACGTGAACGTTAGATTAGAGCGCTTCGTTTAGCAATCATGATTTGAAGGTCACTCGATGGTTGATCGTCCAGCAATGCGGACGACTTTACGCTCGATTGGCGCCGTCGCCCGAGAGGTAGAGCTGACGCCGCGGGCAATTCGCTATTACGAGGAGATGGGACTGCTTCGGCCCGCCATCTCGGTGAAGGGTTCGGGTCGCCTTTATGACGAAAGTGACGTCGAGCATCTGCGCGAGATCAAGCGCCTCCGGGAAGTCATCGGATTCTCCCTTCACGACATTGCCGAGCTCCTCGACACCGAGGCCGTCCGAGACCAGCTGCGGAGCCGGTTTCAAGGCACGTCCGATCCCGGGGAGCGGGCGAAGGTCTTGCGCGAGGCCATCGCCCTGTCCGAACGCCGACTTGCGATCGTCCAACGCAAGCTGAGTCAGGTCGAAGCCGTGAGGATCGAGGAGCAAGGGCGACTCGACCGCCAGCTGAGGCTGCTCGCGGAAGAAGAGGCGCGCTCTCGAGACGGCCAGACGGCCAGGTAAGCAACCATATTTCACGGTGAGGAGCGGGTGATACGGATGAGTCAGACACAATCGACGGAGCGAACCGAGGCGCCACCCGGCTACGAATGGGTCGCTCTGTCGGTCACGACCATGGGAGCCCTCCTGGCTTCGCTTCAGGGATCCGCGCTCCTGATCGCACTTCCCGACATTCTGGTGAAGCTGCAGGCGAGTTTCCTCACGGTCATGTGGGTCCTCCTCGGCTACCTTCTTATCACCACGGCGTTGGTGCCGGTTGTCGGGCGCCTTGCCGACATGTTTGGGCGGAAGACCCTGTACAACGCTGGGTTCGCGGTGTTCACCGTTGGTTCTCTACTGGCCGGCTTCGCCCAACCCCAATTTCACGGCCTGGACCTGCTCCTGTTTCGGGTGATCCAGGGAGTTGGCGGCGCGCTCTTGATCACGAATAGCACGGCCATCGTCACCGACGCCTTTCGAGGGGGACGGGTCGGCTTCGGGCTGGGCGTTAATCAGATCGCCGCGGCGGCCGGTTTCGTCCTGGGGCCGGTCGTCGGGGGTCTGCTGACGGCGGTCTCCTGGCGCTGGGTTTTCTTGGTCAACGTTCCAATCGGTCTGCTCGGTACCTATTGGGGCATTCGCCGCCTCCGCGAGCCGGTTCGATTACCCCTCCGCCAGCAATTCGACCTGCCGGGGACCGTCACGTTCACCGTCGGACTTGGCTCCCTGCTACTGGCGCTCAGCCTCATTGCCTTCCCGGTGTGGGGTTGGGGCGTGATCCAGGCCCTCGCAGTCGTCGGCGTCATCGGTCTGATTGCGTTCGTCGTCGTCGAGTTGCGGACCTCCCAGCCGATGCTGAACGTTCGGCTGTTTGAGAGGCGCCTCTTCGCCTTCGCCAACCTCAGCAACCTGCTGAACGGAGTCGCTCGGGGAGCCGTGCTCTTTCTCCTGATTTTCTTCCTGCAGGGTCCCTATGGAAAAGACCCGTTGACGGCTGGCCTGATGATGGCTCCGTTTGGGTTGGCCTTTATGGCGATTGGACCAATCAGTGGCTACCTCTCGGATCACCACGGGGCGCGTGGGCTTGGAACGGTTGGCCTGCTGGTGTCGGCGGTTGGGCTGGGCGGTCTATCGAGTGTGTCGGACCAGACGCCCTACTGGCAGCTGGCGATGTGGATGGCGATCATGGGGGGCGGCTCCGGTTTCTTCAACTCGCCGAACACCAACGTCATTATGACGTCGGTCCGACCGGAACAGCGCGGTATGGCCGCGGGAA